>NZ_LSMM01000031.1:0-59260 GCF_001566815.1 Marinobacter sp. Hex_13 | reverse complement strand
TTAAGGTCATCAAACGGATGGCCTATGGCTACCGGGACAACGACTACTTCTTCCTTAAGATAAAAGCAGCGTTTCCCGGTAAAGTGCGATGAACCAAAAAAAAGGGCAACCTTTCGGTTACCCTTTTTCGGAACAGGTGTCGCGTCCCTGCGCTGTTGGCAACTACCTTGTTGCCGGTTTCCCTTGCCAGTCCCTGGTGCCGGCGTCCGAGCCGGCGATCCGAAGAGGTCTCCCTTAAGCGAGCCATCCCTGTGTCCCTGCTTCTCCCTGCATCCAATTGCCGGGGTGCATCCAGTGCGTCGTCCATTTCCCTGTCATCCTTGATGTAAACACTATACCAACCGCAGTTTTACAAACATGTGAACTGTGCACGCCAGAGCAGCTGTGCTGGTAGTGGTTTTGTTATAAGTTCTTTAATATCAGTTAATTGAGATATCGGCGGGTATTCCTGTCGGGGAAACCTACGCTATGTCGCAGCAAGGTCTTACGAGCTTGTAGGATATATCTCACACAAGTCCGGGTTGATGTCTCAAGTCCGGTGGGTGGTGCTTTATTGACGGCTGTTGGCGTGAACGATAGGACGGTCGTTTTGCGTGTGTGGCCTTATAAATCCGGGACACGGTAGTAACCCGATAGCAATGCCTGCAGCGTCGGCGAGAATATCGGCAATGGCAAAGGTGCGGTAGGGTAGCTGGGCCTGGACAAGCTCAATGCCCAGCCCGAACGCCAGCAGGCCGATGACAATCCACAGTTTCCCCAAGCCCGGCCAGGCCAGCCGGGTAACCACCGCCAACTGCAAGAATGCCAGCAGGTGATTGACTTTGTCGCTGGCTGCCGAAGGAATCGGGTAGGGTTGGCTGGTGGTTGCAAGGTAAATGATGGCGGCGGCCGAAAGAGCCAGTATTGCCCGCCAAAAAGGCTGATACTCGAGCAGGATCAGAATGCGTTGCCTCAGGAATGCCATGGTCACCGTCGGGCTGTGGTGGAGTTTGCAACATGATATGCTTTGCGCCCCGTCACTGTCATCGAAGCTGAGGTGCTGCGAGGTATGTTGAAAGGTAATTTTTTCCGCGGCCTGGGTTACCTTGGAGAAGGGTTCCGGCTGATACGGCAGCCTGGACTGAGATTGTTCGTTGTTATCCCCCTGGTTATTAATATTCTGTTATTCGGCCTACTGTTCTACTTTCTGGCTGAACTCTTTGCAGCGATGATTGCCACAGCCATGAGCTGGTTACCGGATTGGGCGTGGCTACAAAGCCTCGACTGGTTGTTCTGGATTCTCTACGGCGCCGTCATTCTGTTGATGTTGGCTTACGGGTTCGTGATCCTGGCGAACCTCATCGGCTCGCCCTTCTACGGTTACCTCGCGGAGCTGACTGAAAAGCACCTGACCGGTCAGGAGGTCAGCACCGATGATGGCTGGAGCCAGATCATACGGGATATTCCCCGCTCTCTCTGGCGGGAGGTGCAGAAAATCCTCTACTACCTGCCCAGGGCCATTGGCCTTTTCATTATCGGTGTTATCCCGGTGGTCAATCTGGTGGCGGCCGTGCTGTGGTTCGTCTTCAATTGCTGGATGATGTCGCTGCAGTACGTGGACTACCCGGCGGACAACCATCGGGTCAGTTTCCCTGCCTTGCGGCGGCTACTGGGTGACACTCGCCTGTCGGCTCTCGGGTTTGGCCTGCCGGTGGCATTGGCGGCCATGGTGCCGGTGCTGAACCTGGTGGTGGTGCCTGCCGCGGTTTGTGGTGCCACCGCCTATTGGGTGCGTGAGAACGGTCCCTCGAACACAGACGTATAAAGCAGTTACGGTGATTTAAATCTGTCGGAGGTTTCTTGGATACATCGGAATTTGTAATTGGTCAGCGCTGGGTCAGCCACAGCGATACCGCGCTCGGCCTTGGTATTGTCACGGACATCTCAGGCCGCCGTGTAACGCTGGGTTTCCCGGCGGCGGATGAGGAGCGCACCTACGCCATCGACAATGCTCCGCTGTCGAGGATCATCTACCAGATTGGCGAGGCTATCGAAACCTTCGATGGCGAACGTTACATCGTGAGGGCCGTGGAGGATATCGGCGGTGTGCTGATGTACCACGCCGATGACGGCGGAGAGAACCTGATCCATGTTTCCGAGGTAAAACTCAGCAGTTCCGTGGACTTTTCCGCCCCTCACCAACGGCTGTTTGCCGGCCAGTTTGATCGCAACGGTGCGTTTCGCCTGCGGATGGCCACCGCGCAACACCTTGACCGGCTACGTGCATCCTCGGCTCAGGGCCTGATCGGTGCGCGCACGCAGCACTTGCCACACCAGATTTACATTGCCCACGAAGTGGCAACACGATACGCCCCCCGGGTTCTGCTGGCGGACGAAGTGGGGTTGGGCAAAACCATTGAGGCCGGCCTGATTCTTCACTACCAGCTGCACACCAGTCGTGCCCGTCGGGTGCTTATCGTGGTGCCGGATTCATTGATGCATCAGTGGTTGGTGGAAATGCTGCGGCGGTTCAACCTGCGATTCTCGATCATTGATCGCAGCCGGTATGAGGCCATGGAGGATCTGGAGGGGTGGTCGGAAGAGGATGACGACCTGACCGATGCCGATGAAAACCCGTTTGAGAGTGAACAGCTTGCACTGTGCAGCCTGGATTTCCTGATGACCAGCGAACAGGCCCAGGCGGATGCTATTGCCGCCGGTTGGGACCTGATGGTGGTGGATGAGGCCCATCACCTGGCCTGGAGCCCGGAGGTGGCGAGCCCTGAATATCGGTTGATTGAGCAGCTTTCAGAAGCCAGCAATGGCTTGTTGCTGTTGACCGCAACCCCGGAGCAGGTGGGGGTGGCCAGCCACTTCGCTCGCTTGCGGTTACTGGACCCGGCACGCTTTCACGATCTGGAGACTTTCCGGGAAGAGGAAAAGCAGTACGAAGTGATCAATGGCGTGGTTTCCCATATCCGAGAGCAAGGCATAACCGCAGTCTCCGACACGGATCGGAAAGCCCTCGAGGGCTGGCTGGGTGATGAGCTGGAAGGTTTGATGGCGTCCCAGGAGCCGGCACAGGCCGTGGTTGATGCATTGCTGGACCGTCACGGTACCGGTCGTGTGCTGTTCCGGAACACCCGCGCCGCCATCAAGGGGTTCCCGGAGCGCCATCCGCTACCGGTTGCGTTACCCTGCCCGGAACTCTACCAGCAGGGAGATGTTTGTCAGGGGGTAGCCGGGTTAACGCCCGAAACGGCCGTGGACGAAGAACAATGGCTGGCGGAAGATCCCCGTGTCGCCTGGCTGGAGAAGACCCTGACCGGCCTGAAGCCGGCCAAGGTGGTGGTGATCTGTGCCCACGCCTCGACCGCCATGGCTCTGGAGCACTACCTGCAACTGCGTGCCGGTATCCGCAGCGCTGCCTTCCATGAACATCTGAGCCTGATCGAGCGGGATCGCGCCGCAGCTTACTTCGCTGATACTGAACAGGGCGCCCAGGCACTGATCTGCTCGGAAATCGGCAGTGAGGGGCGCAATTTCCAGTTCGCCCATCACCTGATCCTGTTCGATCTGCCCGCCAACCCCGACTTGCTGGAACAGCGCATCGGCCGGCTCGATCGGATTGGCCAGACCGACACCATCGACATCCATATCCCCTACCTGCAGGGAACGGCCCAGGAGGTCCAGTACCGTTGGTTTGAGGACGGCGTGAACGCGTTCAATGAAAGTTGCTCTGTGGGTGTCGCTGTCCACGATCATGTGGCCGTGCAGTGGCGAGCCGTCATTGATGGTGCGACGGACGACCTGCCGGCGTTGGTTGATGCTTCGCGGGCCGAGGCCAAGCGCCTGCGTACCTTGCTGCGCAACGGTCGCGACGCGCTCATCGAGCTTAACTCCTGCCGTCCGGACGTGGCGGAGGCGTTGATCAGCCAGATCGAATCCGAGGAAGAATCCGCCCAGGTTCGTGACTATATGATCGAGGCCTGCGATATCCTCGGCGTTGAGGTCGAGGATCATTCCGAGCATGCCGACGTGCTGAGGCCGGGCGAGCAATACCAGGCCGGACACGTGACCGAGCTGCCGGAAGACGGCCTGACCGTTACCTGGAGTCGTCAGCAGGCTCTTGAGCGCGAAGACATGGCCTTCATGAGTTGGGAGCATCCGCTGGTGACCGGTATCATGGAATCGGTCACCAGTTCCGGGCTGGGCAAGGCGGCTTTGGCCAGTATGACGGTCAAGGCGCTGCCACCCGGCACTCTGTTGCTGGAGGCCCTGTATACCGTGCATTGCCCGGCGCCTGAATCGCTGCAGTTGTCCCGGTACCTGCCGGTCTCGCCGTTGAGGCTGCTGGTGGATGTGAACGGACGTGACTTGTCGGCAACCCTGCCTCATGACCGGCTCAACGACATGTGCTCGAACATCCGCAGGCGCACCGCTCAGGCCATCGTGCCGCAGATTCGCCCGCAGGTGGAAACCATGGTCGATCATGCCGAACGCCTTTCCGAGCCGCACCTGGAGCCCCTGAGAGCGTCGGCCCTGGCCCAGGTCAGAGACGTGTTCGGCCCGGAAATCCAGCGTCTTGAGGCGATGAAGAAGGTCAATCCGACCATTCGTGACGACGAAATCGATTTCTTCCGTAAACAGTTGCACGCCGCGGAGACGTTACTGGGGCAGGCCAGCCTGTCCCTGGAAGGCATTCGCGTGATTGTAACTGCCTGATGGTGAACCAGTTGCTGGTCAGGATTCATCTGATCAGGTAGGTTGAACGTAACAGAATGTAGTTTTTGACATTCAAAACCACGGACGACAGAGAGTATCCATGATGACTTTCATACTGTTTCTTGCTGCTGTTACCGGCCTTCTTGTTGTGATGCGCAAGGAATCCGGTGCCAAACCCGCTATCGGGGTGATGGTGGTAACAGGCGTGCTTTCGCTTTTCCTGGCGTCAGGATTGCTCGCGCTCATACTGTTTATCGGCGCCGCCGTTACCGCCGCTGCAGGTCTGCCGGGATTTCGCCGGAGCTGGCTGACCCCGCGGGTATTCGCCATGTTCAAGAAAGTGGCTCCCAAGGTGTCCGATACCGAAAAGGTGGCCCTGGAAGCGGGGACCGTCAGTTGGGATGGCGAGCTGTTTACCGGGCGTCCCGACTGGCACAGCCTGCTGATCAACCGCAACACGGGCCTGTCTGAGAAAGAGCAGGCCTTTGTGGACAACCAGTGCACCCAGGCCATTTCCATGTGTAACGCCTGGGACCTGGCCGTTGAACGTGCTGATCTGCCGGCGGATTTGTGGGAGTTCCTCAAGAAAGAGAAATTCTTCGGCATGATCATTCCCGAGGAATACGGCGGCCTGCACTTCTCCGCCAAGGCCCAGACAGCGGTGTTGCAGAAGCTGGCGGCCAACGAAATGCTGATGGTCACCGTGGGCGTGCCCAACTCCCTCGGCCCTGGTGAGCTACTGGTTAAGTACGGCACCGACGAACAGAAGAACCACTATCTGCCCCGGTTGGCGGATGGTCGCGAAATTCCCTGCTTCGGCCTGACTGGCCCCCGCGCCGGTTCCGACGCCACCTCGCTGCCGGACACCGGTGTGGTCTGCAAGGGCGAGTTCGAGGGCAAGGAAGTGCTGGGCCTGCGTCTCAACTTCGAGAAGCGCTGGATTACCCTGGCGCCGGTTGCGACTGTGGTTGGTCTCGCCTTCCGCATGTTCGACCCCGACGGGCTGCTCGGTGACACCAAGGACTATGGCATTACCTGTGCGCTGATTCCCCGCAACACCAAGGGCATGGAAATCGGCCGCCGGCATTGTCCCATCGGCACGCCATTCATGAACGGCCCCATCAAGGGCACCGACGTGTTCATTCCGCTGGATTACATCATCGGTGGCCAGGAAATGGCCGGGCAGGGCTGGCGCATGCTGGTTGAGTGTCTGTCCGTCGGACGCTGCATCACCTTGCCATCCGGCGCGGCCGGAGCGGCTGCCTACTCCGTGGGCACCGCTGGCGGCTTCACTCGCATCCGTCGCCAGTTCAATACCCCGGTGGCAGACATGGAAGGCGTGCAGGAGCCTCTGGCCCGCATTGCTGCCAAGACCTACATCGCCCAGTCGGCAGTGAACCACACCGCGAACATGATCGACAAAGGCGAAAAACCGGCGGTACCGTCGGCGATTCTCAAGTACCACCTGACCGAATTCCAGCGCGGTGTCCTGACCGACGCTATGGATGTGCATGGTGGTAAGACGGTCACCCTTGGCCCCCGCAACTACCTGGGTATCGGCTTCAGTGGTGCGGCGGTTTCCATCACTGTGGAAGGCGCCAACATCATGACCCGCAGCCTGATGATCTTCGGTCAGGGTGCAATACGCTGTCATCCCTATGTACTGAAGGAACTGGCGGCCAAAGACAACGATGACATCGACGCGTTCGACGATGCCTTTTTCGGCCACGCTGGCCTGATCTTCGGCAACGCTGCTCGTGCGTTCACCCAGGCTCTGGGTATCGGCAAACCCGACGTGCCGTTTGACCACAATGCACGCAAATACGCCCAGGGTGTGGCCCGCTTTAGCGCCGCCTTCGGCCTGTGTGCCGACGCCGCGATGACCACGCTGGGGTCGGAACTGAAAATGCGTGAGCTGATTTCCGCCCGCCTTGGTGATGTGCTGGCCAATCTTTACCTGGCCTCCATGGTGCTCAAGAACTGGCATGAAACCCAGCCGGTTGACGGTGAGCGCGACCTGATGGAGTACAGCATGGCGCTGTTGCTGAACCGAGCGGAAACCGCCATGGAAGAATTCCTCCAGAACCTTCCTAACCGCCCGGTCGCTATGGCCTTGCGTGCCATCACCATGCCCCTCGGCCGTCGTTGGGACCAGCCCCATGATGATCTGGCCCGCAAACTGGCAAAAGCCATCTCCACCGACAGCCCCGTGCGGGAGAAGCTGTTGGCCGGCGCCTGGACGACGGCTGGCGAAGGCAAGGGTGCGGTTGAGAATCCCATTGCTCAGTACAACTATTTGCTGAAGGATTACGACAAGGCCGAACAGCTGTATCGCAAAGTCACCAAGGCGTATGCCAAGGGCCAGTTGCCGATGGACGCGCTGCATCCGGAAGAACGCTTCGAAGCCGCACTGGAAGCGGACATCTTCACCAAGGAAGAGGCCGAGTTCATGCGCGAGTACGAAGCCGTGGTCCTGGAAATGCTGACCGTCGACGACTTCCCGTTCGACGAGTTTGCCCGTAACAAGGACACGCTGATCGACCACAACCCGGCCTGACAGAGGGTATAGGGGTTTGGATTGAGGATGCCGGATGGCAACATCCGGCAGACACCAAATCATGAGGTAATTTGGGAATGTGGCTATCAATCCTGGCCGTAAGCGCCGGAGCCGTCATAGGCGCTAACCTGAGATGGGCACTGGGCCTTTGGCTCAACAGCAGCTACCACGCCATTCCCTACGGCACCCTCGCCGCAAACCTCTCCGGCGGCTGGCTTGTTGGCCTGCTTATTGGCTATTTCGTTCATGGCACTTCGTTGGCACCGGAGTGGCGCCTGTTTGCCATTACCGGCCTTTGCGGCGCCCTGACCACCTTCTCCACCTTCTCCCTGGAAATGCTTTCCGCTATTCAGGAAGGTAAATGGAGCATGGCCCTGGCTGGAATTCTGGCCCATGTTGTTGGCTCTATCCTCATGACAGCACTGGGAATTTACACCTTCGGGCTGGTCCGGGGATGATGGGTAACACTACGTACGGAATAAATGAAAAATACGCTTGGCAATCCCAAAAACAAAGAGTAGAGTTATTTACGTAGGAAAGATTCAGTAAAGCTTTCATGAATAAGACGTACCTCCGCAGTTAGTAGTGACCGTCCTGTTTTTGATTCCGCGAATTCTGTATTTCCGTAAACGCTGATCAGGCATCACGACGATGGCCTGGCGGCAAGATAAAATGATTGATTTCAGGAAGTTTAAGTATGTCTACTACTACCGGCACTGTTAAGTTCTTCAACGAAGCAAAAGGCTTTGGCTTTATCACTCGTGAAGGCGGCCCGGACGTATTCGTTCACTACAGCGCAATTCAGGGCAGCGGCTTCAAGACCCTGGCAGAAGGCCAGCAGGTTGAGTTCACCGTTACCCAGGGCCAGAAAGGTCCTCAGGCGGAAAACGTTACTGCTATCTAACGGATAGTAGGGCACCGCCAGAAAGGCAGCCTCGGCTGCCTTTTTTTGTGGGTGGATTTTGTGATTCCCACCCGAATGTGACATCTTTTATACCCTGCCGTCGGGCGATCGCCCAACCTTAGTTTGCTCAGGGCCTGCTATGCTGAACACCCTCAAAGCTGTCTGGATCCTGTTTTGGGCTGCACTGCTCACGCTGATCCTGTTCCTGCCTATTGTTATCGCCGCACTTGCCGGCCGCAATGGCAACGCCGCCTTTCACGGCACCCAGGTATACGCCTGGTGCATGCTTAGACTCACCGGAATCCGCCTTGAAGTCAGCGGACGCGAGCACATCGACCCGGCCCAGCGCTACGTTATCCTCAGCAATCATGCGTCCTATTTTGATCCCCCGGCCCTGGTGCTGGCATTGGGGCTGCAATACCGCTGGGTGATCAAGAAAGAGCTGCGTAAGGTGCCACTGTTTGGCCTGGCGCTGGAGACCTCGCGTAACCTTTTCATTGACCGATCAAAAGGCAGTGATGCGCTGGAAAGTATCAAGCGCGGCGTCGCCCAGTTGCCCGAAGGCACCAGCATCCTGATGTTTCCCGAAGGCACCCGATCCTGGGATGGCAAACTGCTGCCCTTCAAGAAAGGCGGGTTCGTCATTGCCCGCGACGGCGAACTACCCGTTCTACCGGTGACGATCCGGGGCTCCCATGACCGACTCCCCAAGGGAACCGCGGCATTCTCGCCAGGTTTGATCGAGATTATTGTTCATCCGCCGGTAGCCACCGCCGGACGTGAGGTGAGGGAAGTTCAGGAAGAAGTGAAGGGCACCATAGAAGGTGCCCTCTGAAGGGCAACGATCAGTCGCCGAAAACGTCTTCGTAGAGCCGCAGGGTGCCCTCCCAGGAACGTTTTGCAGCCTGCTCGTCGTAGGCGATGGGCATATTGAATTCCTCGGCGACCTTATCCGCTCCCGGATTGGTGAACGAGTGCATGACACCGGGAAAACTGACCAGCGTTAGATCGGCCCCGGCATCCTGCATTTCTTTCACCAGACCGGACACCTGATCCGAGGGCACCATCTTGTCCGCACCACCGGTGTAGACGTGAATCCTGGGCTGAACCTTGCCGGCTTCGGCTTTGATGGGGCTGCCCAGCGCGCCGTGATAGCTGACTACGGCATCCAGATCCACACCCAGGCGTGCCATGTTCAGTACCACGGCACCGCCAAAGCAATAACCCTGGGCGGCAATCCTGCTGCCGTCGACACTGTTGTGCTTCGCGAGCAACTCCTTGGCGGCCATGAAGCGAGCCTTAACCTGATCAATATCCTTGGTCGCCTCCTTCATAAAGGCCTGCGCATCTTCGGGATGTTCGGCGAGTTTGCCGGAGCCATACATATCCAGCGCAAACGCCGTGTAGCCGGCCGCTGCCAACTTTTCCGCCTGCTCACGGGCAAACTCATTGTGCCCCCACCATTCGTGAACCACCAGAACGCCTGGGCGCTTGCCTTCGGCTTCGTCGTCGTAGGCCATGTAGCCGGTAAACGTTTTGCCGTTTACGGTGTACTCCACGGTTTCTGTCTGCATGTCGGCTGTCACCTGTCCACTTGCCAGGGTAAGGGCTACTGCGAGTGAGAGCGGCGCTGCCGCCAGGGCATGCCTGTATCTGTTCATTGGTTCCTGCTCCGTTTGGGTCGATTGCGTGGATTGCTTCGGGTTTTACGCCGAGGCCCATTAAACCGATGCATTCAATTGCTACTGCCGGTGTCAGACCTTTTTACTACACTTTACCCGATGAGACATCGTTTACCCGACGGATTCAAGGGGTCAGGCATGAAGATAGGCGTACCGAAGGAGATCAAGAATCACGAGTACCGGGTGGGAATGACACCGGCGGCGGTCCATGAGCTGTGTGGCCACGGCCACAGTGTTTGCGTTGAGACGAATGCTGGTGCTGCCATCGGCTTCACGGACGATGATTATGTGAAGGCCGGGGCCGAGATTCTGGAAAACGGAACGGCGGTATTCGAGGCAGCCGACATGATCGTCAAGGTCAAGGAACCCCAGGCGGAAGAGCGAGCCTTGTTGAAGTCCGGCCAGACCCTCTTTACCTACCTGCACCTTGCGCCGGATCAGGCCCAGACCGATGACCTGGTAGCGTCAGGGGCAACCTGTATTGCCTATGAAACAGTCACCGACAGCCACGGGCGGTTGCCGCTACTGGCCCCTATGTCGGAAGTGGCGGGGCGGATGTCGATTCAGGCTGGTGCCCACTGTCTGGAAAAATCCCTCGGCGGTCGAGGTGTGCTGCTGGGCGGTGTGCCGGGTGTGAGCCCTGCGCGGGTAACTGTGATTGGCGGTGGTGTGGTGGGTCAGAACGCTGTCGCTATGGCCATTGGCCTGGGGGCCCATGTAACGGTCCTCGACCGCAATATGGACGTACTGAGAAATCTTGACCATCTCTATGGCAACCGCATCAGCACGTTGTTCTCAACCGCCGCGACCCTGGAGGAAGCGGTGATCGAGTCGGATCTGGTCATTGGCGGCGTTCTGATTCCCGGAGCGTCCGCACCCAAGCTGGTGACCCGTGATATGGTCAGCCGTATGCCCGAAGGCAGTGTTATCGTGGATGTGGCCATTGATCAGGGCGGTTGTACTGAAACTTCGAAACCCACCACGCACGATGCGCCTACCTACGTTGTGGATGGGGTGGTGCACTACTGTGTCGCCAATATGCCGGGCGCGGTGGCAAGAACCTCCACTCTGGCGCTGAATAATGTAACACTGCCGTTTATCGTCGCCCTGGCCAACAAGGGACCGGAAAGGGCGATGAAGGACGACCCCCATCTGCGCAACGGCCTCAACGTGTTCCTGGGCAAGGTCACTTTCCGCGAGGTGGCGGAATCCACCGGCTATGAATTTGCAGATCCTGACAACCTGCTCTGATAGCAACGTCATTCAAACAAGGAGATTTCATGAAACTGATCGGTTCCACCACTTCCCCCTATGTTCGTCGTATCAGGCTGCTACTGGATGATAGTGACTATGAATTCGTGAACCTCGACATCTATGGTCAGGGCAGGGATGAGCTCCGGCGCAACAACCCGGCGCTGAAGATTCCCATGCTGATCGACGACAATCAGGAGGTGTATGATTCCCGGGTAATTGCCCGCTACCTCAGCGAAAAGCAGGGCATGGTGCCGTTGACCTGGGACCAGGAAAACCAGCTGACGCTGATTGACGCTGCCAACGATTCTGCGGTGATCCTGCTGCTGTCGGCCCGTTCGGGCATCGATACCAACGAAGACCTGATGTTTTTCAACCTCCAGCGTGAACGCATCATGATGACGTTCAGAACCCTGGCGGCCATGGTGGACGATGGCCAATTCGCCCAATGGAACTACCCCGCCATCTGCCTCTATTGTCTGGTGGACTGGATCGAGTTCCGGGACCTGGTGGATTTTGCCGGCATTGAGAGTCTGCTCGGGTTCAGGGATCAGCATCGTGATCAGCCGCTTGTCGCCGCTACTGACCCGAGAAAAGCGTAAGGTTTTGTCGGGAAGTGATTGGCAATAAAAGACAAGGTGGCTTTAACACTTGCGTTTCTAGGCTATAGTTGAGGGTAGCGTGGCCTGATCTTTCCAGGCCCGTGAGGCGTATCCATTCAACCAATAATAAAATTACCTCAAGGGGGTAAAGCCATGCTCCTGAATCACGCATTTGGTCTGTTCACCCATCCCGATGCCGAGTGGGCCGAGATCCGCAAGGAACACGCACCTCCCCGGCGGCTCTATGTTGCCTATGTGCTGTTGCTTGGCGCGATAGCGCCGATCTGTGCCTACATTTCCACGGCTCACATTGGTTGGACGGTGAGCGGTGAGCGCGTCATAAAGCTCACGGAAGTCAGTGCGATACAGCTAAGCGTTCTGACCTATCTGGCCATGCTGGTGGGGGTGTTTGCCCTGGGGTTCGCCATCAACTGGATGGCTCGGACATATGGCGCCCATGAAGAAACCGTTCCTTCCAATGGCATTGCGTTGGCGGCTTATTCCTGTACGCCGCTGTTCCTCGCCGGTTTTGCGTTGCTCTATCCGGTGCCCTGGTTCAATGCCCTGGTCTTCCTGGCGGCGGCCTGTTATGGCGCCTGGCTGATGTACGATGGCCTGCCGATTGTCATGGGCATTCCCAAGGACCAGGCGGTGATGTACGCCGGTGCCCTGTTGACCGTGGCGCTGGTCATTCTGGTGTCAACCCGCGTGGGTTCCGTCATCCTCTGGAACTATGGCCTGGGGCCGGTCTTCGTCGAAGGGTAGCGGCTTTGCCCGGCCTGTCGTGATTTGCTATTCAGGATGTCGCCATCCGTCATCCTGTCGTTACACTTTGGCGCTACCTTTTACCTGACCACTAAACTAGGGCAGGGAAAGGTATGAAACGATTGAGCCGCAGGGACTTCCTGAAAGCATCCGCTATGGGCATGGGCGCTGTTGCCATATCCACAGGGCTGGCCGGATGCATACTCGACAGCAGCGACAAACGTGATATCCGCTTCTCCCAGGGTGTTGCCAGTGGCGACCCCCTGCAGGATGGCGTGATCCTCTGGACTCGTGCCGTACCGGACGACGATTCCGGGCGGGACGTGGACATCGTCTGGGAAGTTTCTACCGACGCTGACTTCCGGAGCATGACTCATTCCGGTCGCTCGCGCGCCTCGGCTCAGCACGACTACACCTTCAAGGTGGATGTTCGGGGCCTGATGCCAGGTCAGCGCTATTACTATCGTTTCCGCACCGCCAGAAGCACCTCCCCGACCGGTATGACGCAGACCCTTCCTGAAGGCTCGGTGAGCCAGGTGAGGTTCGCGGTGGTGTCCTGCTCCAATTACCCCGCCGGCTACTTCAACGTGTATCGGGAAATCGCGGGCCTGGATAACCTGGATGCCGTGTTGCATCTGGGGGATTATCTCTATGAGTACGACAGCGACCCGGATAGCTATGGCGCGGCGCAGGCAGAAGCCATGGGCCGTATGTTCCCTGCGTCGAATAACCGTGAGCTCATCACTCTGGAGGATTACCGCCATCGCTACGCGATTTACCGGGGCGATGATCATTTGAGGGAGTTGCACCGCAAGGTGCCGTTCATCACGGTCTGGGATGACCACGAAGTAGCCAACGACACCTGGAGGAACGGGGCTGAGAACCACAACGCCGATGAGGGTGATTTCAGTGACCGTAAACTCGATGCCCTGCGGGCCTACTTTGAATGGATGCCGATCCGGCCGGTCACGGACGGAGACCAGGAAACCATCTCCCGCAGCTTCCGCTTTGGCGACCTGGTGGACCTGCACATGCTGGATACACGGATCATCGGCCGCGACGAGCAACTGGCTTACACTGATTACCTGACCCAGGATGGCATTGACGCGGCCCGGTTTGCTGCAGATGTAGGCGACCCGAACCGTACCATGCTGGGTGCGGAGCAGCGGCTTTGGCTTGAGAATGCGCTGGCAACTTCAACCGCCACCTGGCAGGTGCTGGGGCAGCAGGTGTTGATGGGACGGATGACGCTGCCCGCGGAGCTGCTGGCCGGCATCATCAACCCTGACCCATCTGTGTTGCTGCCCCTGTTCGCGGAGCTGGCTGGCCTCAAGGGTCGCTACCTGGCTGGAGATCCCTCGTTGACCGACGAGGAAATTGCCCGGATTGAAACCGTGCTGCCCTACAACCTGGACGCCTGGGACGGCTACTACGTGGAACGAGAGGTGATCCTGGAAACGGCGAGGCAACTACAAAAGAACCTCGTGGTACTGGCCGGGGATACCCACAACGCCTGGGCCAGCAACCTGAAAACCGGCAATGGTGACCAGGTGGGTGTGGAGTTCGCCACGCCGGGGGTTTCTTCCCCCGGTCTTGAAGACTATCTCCAGTTGCCTGAAGCGACCATACCCGATGCCGAGGCGGCTATTGAGCTTCTGGTGGACGATCTCGACTACCTGAACGTGAACCAGCGGGGCTATATGCTGGTGACATTTACACCCGACGAGGCGAGGGCGGACTGGCGCTTCGTCAGCACCGTCAAAGACCGTAACTACGAGATTGTCAGTGGTCGCAATGCTGCACGGCAGACCTTGCCGGGGCCGGGCAACCGTTCACTGGTAACGCCCGGTTGACGGCATCTGTGAACCCGCTGCCGAATGATTCAGGCGGCGGGTTCGAATTGCCGTTGCAACCACAGTTTGATGTCGTCGGATTCGTACAGCCACTGATCCTTGCCGTCATCCTGCCGAATTCGCAGGCAGGGCACCTTGACGTGACCGCCGCCGGCTTCCAGCTCTGAGCGGCGTTCGCCGTCATGCTGTGCGTCACGGGTTTCGATGTTGAGGCCCAGGCGCGCAATTTCCTTGCGGACCTTGATGCAGAACGGGCAGGCCGTAAACTGGTAAAGCGCGAGGTCTTCGCAGGCACTGTCCACCTTTGCCTGTGCGTCAGGCGTGCGCGTGATGCCCTTGGGTGTGCTCAACTTCTCGCTGATCAGCATGAAGGGGGTCAGGATCAGCCGAAGGGTACGGAAAAAATAGCGGATGATGATTCTCATGGACTCGATACTGCTCCAGTCGATGGGGTGGATTTCGTTGCAGACCAAACCGGATAGGGAATGCCCGACAGCCTGTTCATGCAATAAGCGTGTGCCAGAAGCAGGCAAACGCCAGCCATCAGGACGGGCAGTTGTGCCGGATCAGGCATCAGGCCGAGTGATACGATAAGCGCAGTGGCTCCGGCCGGCGGATGCACGACACGGAATAGTACCATCAGGCAGCCGGTCAGGCCGAGGGATAAAGCCGAAGCGCCGACCCTTGGCAGATCGACTCCGTGTAAAAATGCGGAGGCCTGGTCCTGTAGACCAAAAATATGAAGACTGAACAGCCCCATCAACGCACCGATGAGGTGGCCGCAAAAGGTATTGCGCGGAGAGGCCGGTTCCGCGAGCGGAACGTGGAACAGTATAAACGCCGTGGCGCCCAGCGATGGGAATATGAAGGCTTCCTGAGTAACCAGTGCGATAAAGGAAACAAGCGCGATACTCAGTGTGCCGTTGATCAGGCTAAACCCCGCCATTACAGTTCGGCGGCTGTATCGGTTCGTCAGCTGTTCAAGATGAAAAACCTTTAGCAGACCACTGGCTAACTGCCAGCGCAGTCGTTCGTTTCTGCGTCCCATTGCTCTCTCGTTAACCTGAATTATTTGCACTAAAAAGGTGCGTGATAGTAAGCCCTGACCCTGCACAAGGCAAATCGCTATTTCCGATAACCGTGAGCGACTGGCAAAGGTTCACTGATGCTTCTGAGCAGAAGGGCGTAAGGTATTGCCTGGGGCGTTGTATTGCTGTCGCCGGGCGTTTCTGACAGTCTTTTGTTAATGACAGAAACAAGGCCGGGCTAACCGGACATTCAGGAGAGCACAGTAATGACAGAAGACAAACGCCGCCGTTATTCCGCGCCCGTGGTCGACGGCCTGGGCAAGTCGGCAAGCCGCGCCATGTTGCGGGCCGTGGGGTTTACCGATGAAGATTTTCGCAAACCCCAGATCGGTATTGCCTCGACCTGGAGCAACCTGACGCCCTGCAATATGCACATCAACCAACTGGCGGAGGAATCCGCTGCTGGTGCCGACGAGGCCGGGGGCAAGAGCCTGACGTTCAACACCATCACGGTATCGGACGGCATCGCCAACGGCACCGAGGGTATGAAGTACTCTCTGGTGTCGCGGGAAGTCATTGCCGACTCCATTGAAACCGTGGCTGGTTGTGAAGGTTTTGATGGCCTGGTTGCCATCGGCGGCTGCGACAAGAACATGCCCGGCTGCATGATGGGTCTGGCGCGGCTGAACCGGCCGTCGGTATTTGTCTATGGCGGCACCATCATGCCCGGCGAGAATCACACCGACATCATCTCTGTGTTCGAGGCGGTGGGTGCCCATGCCCGAGGTGATCTGGACCTGATTGAGGTCAAACAGATCGAGGAAACCGCGATTCCGGGCCCAGGCTCCTGCGGCGGGATGTACACCGCCAACACCATGGCCTCGGCGATCGAAGCCATGGGCATGAGCCTGCCGGGCAGTTCTGCCCAGAACGCTATTTCCGAGACCAAGGCGGCAGACTGCAGGGCGGCGGGCGCGGCGGTGCTCAACCTGCTGGAGAAAGACCTGAAGCCATCGGACATCATGACCCGTGAGGCGTTCGAGAATGCCATCACCGTGGTGATTGCCCTGGGTGGCTCCACCAACGCGGTGCTGCACCTTATTGCCATGGCCAGTACCGTTGGCGTTGACTTGTCGCTGGATGACTTCGTGGAAATCGGCAAGCGGGTTCCTGTGCTGGCGGACCTGCGCCCCAGCGGTCACTACATGATGTCAGAACTGGTGGCCATTGGCGGTATCCAGCCATTGATGAAGATGTTGCTCGACCGTGGCATGCTCCATGGCGACTGCATGACGGTCACCGGCCAGACACTGGCGGACAACCTGAAAGACGTGGCTCCATACCCGGCAAGCCAGGACATCATTCATGCCTTTGATGACCCCATCAAGGCGGATAGTCATCTGCGTATCCTTTACGGCAACCTGGCGCCCACTGGTGCGGTGGCCAAGATCACCGGCAAGGAGGGCACTCATTTCACTGGTCGTGCACGGGTGTTCCAGTCTGAGGAAGAGGCCCAGGAGCGGATCATGGACGGCACTGTTGTGGCCGGGGATGTGTTGGTGATCCGGTTTGAGGGGCCCAAAGGCGGCCCGGGCATGCGGGAAATGCTGACGCCTACCTCGGCCATCATGGGCAAGGGCCTGGGCAGCGATGTGGCGTTGATTACCGATGGGCGTTTTTCCGGTGGCAGCCACGGTTTCGTGGTTGGTCATATTACACCGGAAGCCGCCGAAGGGGGCCCGATTGCGCTGGTGGAAAATGGTGACACCATCACCATTGATGCGGTGGCTAACCGTATTGAGCTGGATGTTTCGGAGCAGGAAATGGAACGCCGCCGACAGGCATGGACGGCACCGGCTCCCAGGTTTACCCGCGGGGTGCTGGCCAAGTACGCGCGTACCGTAAGCTCCGCCTCGGAAGGCGCAGTGACGGACAAGCCCTGAGTGCGTCAGGGGCAGGCCGGTTCAGGCTTGCCCCAAAAAAAGCCCTGCCCGTAGAGGTCCGGGAATTGCTGTAACCAGCGCACCACGGCCTCATCTTCAACACCTTCAACCACCACATCCAGGTCCAGTGCTTCACCCAGCTCCAGGGTCGCACGGAAGATTCGCTGGCGCGTAGGGTGGTCGAGAATGTCTTTCAGGAAACTGCGATCTATCTTGAGCTCATCCAGTTCAAAGCTCGCCAGTGTGCCCAGTGATGAATGGCCGGTCCCGAAATCGTCCATGGCAATTCGGAACCCTTTTCGGTTCAGGGTGTGAATCATACGGCGGGAAGCCTCTGGATCGGTCATCATCGCGGTTTCCGTAATCTCCAGTATCAGGTCTTTCGCCTGAATGTTGTGACGGGTGATGATGTTGGTTACCTTCTCCTCGAAGCCAGCATGAGTCAGGTCCGTGGCGGAAATGTTGACGGCGATGGCCAGCTCGTCGCCGTAGCGGGCTGTCAGGTGGGGGTATTCGCTGCAGGCCCGTTCAATGACCCAAAGCGTCACAGGATAGATCACCCCCACCTGTTCGGCCTGGGGAATCCACTGGTCTGGTGGTACATACCCGAACTCCGGGTGATGCCAGCGTATCAGGGCTTCCACCGAACGAACTTTGGCGTCTCGAATGCGCACTTTGGGCTGGTATTCCAGCCACATACTGTTGCGGGCGAGTCCGTTTTCCACCTCCAGCATTAACCGTTGTTGCTGGTCTTGCCGCTCGGTTAGGGCCGGGTCGTACCCAGGGAGTCCCCGGCTGTCGTTCGCTGAGGCGGCCCCCGCGGAAGAGAGCAGGCTGGCGGCTCCGGTTGTCAGGATGACCGAGCCTGCGGCAGCGCCAAGGAAGAACGCGGACTCCGCAAAGCTGGTGCTCGGCGCCCAACCCGTTGTATGTAAAAAAGAGATCACGGCCCCGACCAGTATGGCGAGGAAGGCAAGCCCATAATAGCGTGCAAGGACGTGCTGACGAATCTGGCTCAGAACCACCAGCAGGATAAACGCGCCACCAGCGAGGGCCAGGCCGAGGAAAGACGCTTCGCCAACACCCGAAATGTTCACCGGCGTCGCCAGTAGATGCAGGAAAGCCAGCAGACTGATGACGTGAATGATTCGCCGGGAACGACGGCCCAGCGGCAGGAAGTGCGGCGTGAATTCACACAGTGCGATCAGGCACAGCGGCAGACTGATGTGCAGCAATGCGTTGTACTGCGGCTGGTCGGGCCAGATAAACCAAAGGCCAAACTGTTCCAGCACCAATTGGCAGTGCAGGACACCGGCCATGAACACACTGAGCCACGCGAGGCCGGGCCGTTGTAGCATAAACACAACTGCCAGGTTGAACAGCAGTGCAAACGCCAGAATCCCGCCGATAAATACTTGCCGTACCAACGCCATCAGGTCCTGAGGCAAACCCGTTTCCAGGCTCGATAACCAGTGGACGCTGCCCAGTGCCTGGGGAGTCAGCGCCGCAAGCAGCCATCCGTAGGCAATGGCAAAGATCAACACGATCAGGGGTAGCCAGCGGTAGAAGCCATTGCTCGCATCAAAGGGCAGGGGCGTACTGGCGATCTTCTGCGTCGTTTCGGGTCCGGTTGAATCCATTCGCTTGGTTGTCCTGCTCGTTTCCCGGAGGGCTTGTTACACTATGGTTACCTTGTGAAATATTGTGTAACAATATGATTTCAATGTAATTTTACGCGATTTTATACGGTTTTGCATTTGATGTTTTAAACGCCTGAATGAATTCTGTGTCCGAGCCCGTTAATACTTTTACCCTGGCCTACCCGGAGCCAGCCGCCAATTTGGCTGGTATAGTGAAAGGCTGACACCGTAATGACACATAACAAGGTTTGACCAATGATCCGAACGGCCATTGTCCTGGCGCTGACAGTCCTGTGTTTGCTCAACGTTTCCCGGGCGATGGCGATCGAGAGGTCCGAGTTGCAATTGGCATCCGTTAACGCAGCTGTGGCCTATGCCGACGATGAGGGGCTGGTTTACGGCAAGAATGCGGATCGGCGGGTGCCCATCGCGTCCATCACCAAATTGATGACTGCGCTGGTGGTGATGGAGTCCGGCGAGCCCCTGACCGAATGGCTGGACTTCCGGGAGCGCCATGTTCCCGCTCCGGCGAATGCCTATACCCGTATTCGTGTGAGCTCCGAGCTCAGACGCTCTGACGTACTGCGTATTGCACTGATGTCGTCAGAGAATTTTGCGGCCCATACCCTGGCAAGACACCATCCCGGTGGGTATGACGCCTTTATCGAAGCGATGAATGCCAAGGCCGTTGAGTTGGGAATGCTGAAAACAACCTTCGTGGATCCCACTGGGTTGTCGGTTGACAATCGTTCCACCGCGGCGGATCTGGTTCGCCTGGTCAGGGCGGCCAGCCAATACCCACAGATACGGGAGTATTCCACCACCCGCTATTTCACCGCCCAGTTCCGCCAACCCAGATATCGACTGGCGTTCGGGAATACCAATGTCCTGGTTCATCGTGACAGTTGGGGCGTGGGGATCAGTAAAACGGGCTATCTGTCCGAAGCTGGCCGTTGCCTCGTTATGCTGTTTGAACTGGATGGCAAGCCGTTGGTAACGGTGCTGCTTGATTCTCTGGGCACCCGTTCACCGATGGGGGATGCGGGCCGGATCAAACGATGGCTGACCACCGGCGCCGGTGGCAGTGTTGCTGCGGCCGCGCGTGCGTATGAGCGGAAAAAGAACGCAGCTTATGCCGCTTCGGATGGCGCATCCGTGAGCGTGAACTGACCTCTGGCGAATCGGGAACGCAGCGTATGATTGAGATATTCACCACCGGTGGCACCATCGACAAGGTGTATTTCGATGCCAACAGCGAGTTTGAGATTGGCGATAGTCTGATTGCGGAGCTGTTGGCGGAGTCCAACATCCATGACGGCTATACCCTGAACGGGTTACTGCGCAAGGACAGTCTGGAAATCACGGACGGCGACCGGGAGGTCATCAGAACCGCCGTCAGTCAGTGTGACGCCGAGCGCATACTGATCACCCACGGTACCGATACCATGCCGGAAACCGCCAGAGAGCTGCTGTCGGTGAAAGGGAAAACCATTGTGTTGTTTGGCGCCATGCAGCCGGCACGTATGCGCCGGAGTGACGCGGTTTTCAATATCGGCTATGCATGGGCGGCGGTCCAGCTATTGCCTCACGGGGTTTATATCGCCATGAACGGCGAGGTGTTCGAGGCAGGTTCCGTGCGCAAAAACCTGAAGGCCCAGCGCTTCGAACGCACCTGATCAGCCCAGGCTGTTCACTTCCTCCGTGGTTAGTTCCCGGTATTCTCCCGGCGCCAGTGAATTGTCGAGTATGAGGGGGCCGACACGCCATCGGTGCAATCCCGTCACATGGTTCCCCACCGCCGCCAGCATTCGTTTGACCTGGTGGTAACGCCCTTCCGACAACGTCAGGTCAATTTCCCCGGCATTGAGTAAATGGACATCGGCAGGTCTGGTTGGCCGCGACTCACCGTGCAGTAATACACCCTGTTGCAGTTGCGTGATGGCGAGGTCATCAATGGGTTCGGCGATCGTCACCCGGTAGGTCTTGGGGCATTTCACCCGGGGCGATGTGATGCGGTGTGACCATTGGCCATCGGTGGTCAGCAGCAGGAGCCCGGTGGTGTCGGCGTCCAGCCGCCCGGCGATGTGGAGCCCGTGGCGGACATCTGCGGGCAGCAGGTCCAGCGCCGTGGGCTGCTGACTGTCGGTGGTGGCACTGATGACCCCGGCAGGCTTGTGCAGCATCAGGTACCGCTCTCCTGGCAGTGACAGCGGCTGGTCATCGAGGGAAACCCGGGTGTCTGCGGCCACCGGAGAAGCGGATTTGCGACAGATCTGCCCGTCCACCCGGATTCGGCCTGAACTGATGGTTTTTTTCGCATCGCGGCGCGACAGCGTGGTCGCGTTGGCAATGAAATAATCCAGGCGCATGCTCAGGTACACCCTTCTCCTGGCGGCGGCAGCGTTAGGCTGGCAAGGCACAGTACCTCCGCAGAACCCGTCATTCGCGACCAGAGCACGCCGAGGAGTTCCCCGCCAATCGCCGGACGCTCCAGCTGTGAACTGGGCTCTGGCTCAAGACGGTCGCCATGGTACTTGGCGAGTATGAAGGTGAAGGGATGCGCCCCGGGGATACCCAGGCGGATATCAGTGGCCGTGAGCTGGTCGCCGTCCATGTCGTAGTGCAGGAAACCACGCGTAAACCAGTCCAGTCGCTGGCCTTCTGGTAATGACGTGGCGGCCTTTGCCAGGCTGGGTTCGCGGGAAAAGTGTTCCACCGTAACGGGGCCGTCGCCATCGAAGAATCCGGTCACGATTTCCACCCGTTTTTCCTCACCCACAACGGTCACTCGCCACAGTACGGTATTGAAAGGCATCGGCTGAACCAGCCGTGGGGCCTCTTCCAGGCCTTCCTTGGCCAGCGTGGGGCCAACCCGTTCCTGGATGATTTGTTGCGCCGTTGCGCTCCACCCCAGATAAAGCGTTGAAAGGAGCAGGCCGGCCATGATGGCGCTGGTTTGTGGCCCGCGGATGAGGAACGCCGTGATGCCGATCAGTAACGGCAGGGTATAAAGCGGGTCGATGATGAAAATGCTGCTGATGGCCACAGGTGGCCCTATAGGCCAGAACAACTGGGTTCCGTAGGTGGTAAAGGCATCGAGCAGAGGGTGCGTCATAAGCACAAGCGCGGTGAGCGCAAACCAACGCCCGTAGCCGAGATGGGGGCGCCACCGATGGAGTGCAAAAGCCAGCAATACGGACAGCGGCAGCAGGACAAACAGCGAGTGGCTGAATCCGCGGTGCTGGGTAAAGTTGGCGACCGCCGTGCCGTAATCAATGATGACGTCCAGATCGGGAAGGGTGCCGAGAACGGCACCGACCAGCAGGGCTGAACGGCCAAGGGTTTTTCCGGCAACGGCACCGGCCAGCGAGGCGCCCAGTGCCGCCTGGGTAATCGAATCCATCGGGATAACACCTTGTCATTTAAGTCCGGCAGGTATTATGCGCGGAATCGGTTGTCGGATCACGCCCCAGATGGTCGGCAGATGGCTGTCAGGTATCACTCCCGGACGTTTCAGACGTCAGGTCTACCCCCAAGGCATTGAGAACCGTGTCGCCGGGATAGCCGTCGGCAACGAGGCCATTTTCTGACTGGTAGCCGCGAATAGCCGACCGCGTGTTGGGGCCAAGGATGCCGTCCGGTTTCCCGGTATCAAATCCCTGCTCGTTCAACGCTTTTTGCAGGGTAAGGATGTTGTTCCGTGACAACGCTGGCATATCCTCCGGTGGCGGGTTCTGCAGTTTACCGGCACCGGCGATGCGGTCCGCCAGATGTCCAACCGCGATAGCGTAGAATTCAGAGCGGTTCCAGCCCATGATCACATTAAAATTCTTGTAGGCCAGGAATGCAGGCCCCCGGTGCCCGGCCGGGACCACCAGCGCGGCTTCGATGGGCTCGTTCGCCAGTTTATTGCCGAAGGCGTCGGTTACGCCCAGGGTGCGCCATTTTTCCAGGGGTAGTCGGCGGCCGTCCGCCATGCTGTAATCGAACCCCTGGGACAGAAGAACCTCCCGCCCCCAGCGGTAGTCGCCATCCCAGCCGAGATCCTGTAGAAAGTGGCCAGCTGACATCATCGCGTCCGGCAAGCTGTTCCACAGGTCGCGCTTGCCATCGCCGTCGCCATCCACCGCATGGCGCAGGAAGACGGTTGGCATGAACTGCACATGCCCCATGGCGCCTGCCCAGGAGCCCTCCATCTGCTCGGCGGGTATCGCGCCCTCGTCAATGATTCTCAAGGCTGCAATCAACTGTTCGGTAAAGAATTGGCTGCGCCGTTCGTCGCACGCCAGGGTGGCGAGGGAGCTGGGCACCGACATCTTGCCAAAGTAGGAACCGAAGTTGGTTTCCAGGCCCCAGAACGCCACGAGATAGGGGGCGGGCACGCCGGTTTTCCGGGTGACGCGTTCAAGCAGTGCTTCGTGTTGGTCCAGCAACTCCCGCCCGCGGCTTACCCGGTCGGAGTTGACCCTGCGGTTAAGGTAGTCCGCAAAGGTGGTGGTGAATTCGGGCTGGCGGCGGTCGAGCTCTATCACTCGCTCCAGGTATTCTGCGCCTGCCAGCACTTCGCCCGCCGTTTGTGATGACACACCCGCCTCGATGGCCTGGCTTTCCAGGTGTTCGATGCACTGGGGGAAACGGTTTTCCAGGTCGGCGTCAGCGGCCGCGGACACGGACGCACTGCTCAGGACGAACAATCCGCTGAGTGAAAGGTGTCGAATCGTCCGTTGGCTCTTTGATGTCCCTGTGAATATGCTCGGCACGCTAAACCTCGGTCTGGAGTGGATGTTTCTGGCTCATGGTAGCCTGTTTTTGTGGCCCTGAAACACTGTTGTTACCGGATTCCGGTGACAATTCTTTAACCTGGTGTTCCACTCCGCATCGGATGTGTCGTCTTTTTGTAGTCCTGCTATTCCCCACCATCGGCTTGTTCTATAGTTTGCAGAACGAGACGACAACTTTCTGAAAGACAAAAGGTCCGAAAATGGCAACGCTGAAGGCGCTGGTGGTGGATGACGCCAGCTTTGTGAGGGATCTGGTCAAGCGAACGGTGCGTCAGCGTTTTCCAGTGATTGACACCACGGATGCCCAGAACGGCCGCCGGGCGCAATCACTGATGTCGCGCACAACGTTTGATCTCATCCTCTGTGACTGGGAAATGCCGGAGATGTCGGGTCTGGAGCTGTTGCAGTGGATGCGCCAACAGCCACAGTATGAAAAAACGCCCTTCATCATGATCACCAGCCGTGGTGACAAGGATCATGTGGTTGAAGCCGTCAAGGGGGGAGTCTCTGAGTATCTGGGGAAACCCTTCAGCCCTGAGGGCCTGAGCAATAAGATCATCAAGGTGATGGGGCGCCGCCTCAAGGACGCCATGGATCGCGGCGGGAAGTCCATGGCCGGGCCGGCGGAAGCGTTTCGCGAATCCGCCAGCCTGCTGACCCAGAAGCGGGAAGCTGCTTCTCCGGCACCAGTCCGTGCCAGCAAGTCGTCCACGTCCTCTGCCTCCGGGTCGACAGCCAGGCCGCCAATGAGCGTGGCGTCGGTGCGTTTTTCAGACAGCACTCTGCGCTCAGTCGTCAAGGACATCACCCTCACGGAAGTGCGGGTGATCGCCAAGCGGGACCAGCAGTTTCCGGGCATCCTTGATCAGGCTGTGGTGGATATCGAAGTGGCCGAAGGGCAGGTAGCGCGGCTTAATGGTTACGTCCACCAGTTGCAGGCGGTGGACAAACGCCAGGACACGGATTTTGTGGGCGTGACCATCCGATTTGTGGACGAAGACCCGAAAAAGCTGGAAGACCTGTCCCGTTTTATCGCCCGTTTCCGCAGCGGCGGTTAGCCACGAAAGCTATCCCAATCAGGACGCGGTCTCAGGAAGCCTTTCCGCCAATCGTTCCCGGGGGAAGTGGCAGATGAATTCGCTGCCGTCGCCAATCCGGCTTCGAATTTCCAGGTTACCGTCATGGTTGAGCAATACATGCTTGACGATCGCCAGCCCCAGGCCGGTGCCACCGGTCTCCTTGTGTCGGCTGGGGTCGGCGCGATAGAACCGCTCGGTAAGCCGTGGGATATGAACCGGGTCTATACCGATACCGGTATCTTTCACTGACAGATGCCCGCCGTCGCGGTCTGTTTTCCAGATGATGGTGATGAGTCCACCGGCAGGTGTGTACTTCACGGCGTTGAAAATCAGGTTGGAGAAGGCGCTGCGCAGTTGGCTTTCGTCGCCCCTCAGCAGATGGCGATCGCCAATGCTGACGTTGAATTCGTGGCCCTGTTCGCCGCTGAGGGCCTTGGCGTCGTGGCAGATCTGCTGGATCATCGCCTGTAAATCCGTGACCGCATCGTTGATGGTTTGCTCGCCGGTTTCAATTCTGGACAGCAATATCAGGTCGGTAATCAACGCTTCCATGCGCGAGGACTGCTGCGCCATGGTGTTGATGGCGCGCCGCCATTTGGGCGGCAGGTCGTCGGCGTTGTCCACCAGGGTTTCCAGGTAGCCGCTGATCACCGTCAGGGGTGTTCTCATCTCATGGGAGACGTTGCCAACGAAATCCCGTCGCATCTGTTCAAGCTGGTACAGGCGGGTTACGTCCTTGGCCACAATCAGGCGGTCGTCGTCGCCAAACAGGCTGATCTGGATTTGCAGGTGAATGTGCGGTTTTGCGGGTGAGTTCAGTTCCAATGGTTCCCGGTAGTCGCGGGAGTCGAAGTAGGCCTTGAACGCGGGGTTGCGGATCAGGTTGTGAATAAACTGCCCGCGGTCCGAACTGCGACGAAAGCCCAGAAGATGCTCCGCTGAGCCGTTCCACCACTCCATGGCGCCCCGCGAGTCGGTCATGATCACACCATCGCGCATGGCATTGGTGGACTCCTGGACCCGGTTGATCTGGGCGCGAAGTTTGTCCTGGGTGCGTAGGTGGTTCTGGTGAAGCCTGTGTAGGCCGTCGAAGATGTCGCCCCAGAGACCAACACTCTGAGGGGCTTCGTCACTGCCGCTGGGATTGCCGAGCCAATGGTACAGACGTTTGGCCTGGGCCAGAGTCCACCACAGGTAAGCCAGCAGCCCTGCCGTCAGCCCGTAGAGGGGCTCGCCAAAGAAAAGCCCGACGGCCGTGCAGGCTATCAGGAGCGTGATAATCCATCGCAGGTACTTTGACCAGTTGTGTTGCATTACAGCTGCCCCTGAATCAGTTCCGGGCCCTTTTCGGGGTAAAGGGCGCCGGTTGTGGTTATGCTGCTCTGGTTGAGAACCGGTAGCCGGTGCCACGCACTGTCTGGATCAGGTGATCATATTGGTCGCCAAGGGCTTTGCGCAAACGGCGTATGTGAACGTCGACGGTTCGCTCTTCAACATAGACGTTCCCACCCCACACCTGATCAAGCAGTTGGGAGCGAGTATAAACCCGTTCCTGGTGTGTCATGAAGAACTGCAGTAACCGATATTCCGTGGGGCCGATGTTCAGGGCGCCGGTTTCCGTGGTGACCCGGTGGCCGACCGGGTCCAGGGTCAGGCCATCCACTTCGATCGGAGTTTCCACGCCGGGCGGCGTGGTGCGGCGCAATACGGCTTTCAGCCTGGCCACCAGCTCCCTCGGCGAGAAGGGCTTGGTGATGTAGTCATCCGCACCCACTTCCAGGCCCTGGATCTTATTGTCTTCCTCGACCTTGGCCGTCAGCATGATGATGGGGATTTCCGCCGTTGCCTCTTCTTTTTTCAGGCGCCTGGCCAGTTCCACGCCGCTGGTGCCTGGCAGCATCCAGTCCAGGAGTATCAAGTCGGGCTGTTTGTCAACGATCAGGGCATGCGCTTCGCGGGCATCCGCTGCCTCAAGGTAGTCGTAGTCGGCCATTTCGAGGGCCACAGCGATCATTTCGCGGATGGGTGCCTCGTCATCGACGATCAGGACAGTTTTTCCAGTCATGAGCATTAACCTGTGTCATACCGAGTATTGTTGCTGCCTCATTACAACCGGGTAGTGTTACAAGTATATGACAGTAGCAGGCTGTGACTGGATTTGTTCGACTAACTGATGATCCGGTCAATCAACAGACCGGTGAAAACTGCAAAGCCCGCCCAGTTATTGTTGAGAAAGGCCTTGAAGCATCCGTCGCGTTCGCGGAAGCGGGCCAGGTGCTGCTGGAAGACAAACAGGCACGCCATGGCGACGAGCCCGAGGTAATAGAAAACGCCGAGCTCGGCCTGCTGTCCCACGAGGATGAGAATCAGCACCACCAGGGCCTGCAGGATTGCGATAACCGCCCGGTCGGCGTCTCCGAACAGAATGGCCGTGGATTTGATGCCAATCCGGATGTCGTCATCACGATCCACCATGGCGTACAGGGTGTCGTAGGCAACGGTCCAGAGCACGTTGGCGGTAAACAGCAGCCAGGCCAGTTTTGTGACCTCACCGGCCTCGGCGGCCCAGGCCATGGGAATGGCCCAGGAAAAGGCAGCCCCAAGAAACAGTTGCGGCAGATGGGTGTAACGCTTCATGAACGGGTAGATGAACGCCAGTACTGCACCCCCGAACGACAGATAGAGAGTCAGCGTGTTGGTGAACAGCACCACCATCAGGAAGGCTGTCACGCAGAGGCCTGCGAACAGGGCGACAGCTTCCCAGGCTTCGATGCGACCGGAGGTCAGTGGGCGGTCTTTGGTGCGTTTGACGTGTCGATCCACCTTGCGGTCGGCAAAATCGTTGATGGCGCAACCGGCAGCTCGCATCATGAATACGCCGAGGGTAAAGACGATAAAGTTGCCAACGCTGGGGAAGCCGTCTGCAGCCAGCCAAAGTGCCCAGTAGGTTGGCCATAGGAGGAGCAGGCTGCCGATGGGGCGATCGACTCGCAGCAGTCGGGCGTAGTCTGCAAGGCGGGCCTGGATGTGATCTGGCACAGCATTGGGCAGCATAGGTCTGGTCCGTCCGGGATGATGTTGCTGAGGCTGAGCGGGGATTATAGCCAGCGGTGAGGTTCGGTTAAAAGAGCCGCTGCGTCAGGGGCAGAGCGTGGGCAGGAAATACTCGCCGACCAAGAGGCTATGATGACCGCTGAAAAAACGGGAGCGGCGGGCCGCCATGGGTTGATGGCGGTTAGCCCGATGGCAAAGACCGGTCTCGAACGGCCCCCGTTGCCACTGTGGGTTGCTGAACAGATAGGCGCCGAGAGGGCGGCGTCCCAGGTTGCGCAGGCGGCGTCCACGCCCAGATAGGGTTGCCAATGGAATGATCGTACGGGCGAGCACCCAGGGGGTGTTGTCGCCGTTCAGGCAGACCTCGCGGATCCACGCATTCTGGCGCACCGGAATACCCAGGGTATGGGCCTCCTCCACAGTGGGGCGGGCAAAACCTTCCTGGAGGATATCCACGTGAAAGTGCTCGCGACATCGGAGTTGAAGCGCCCGGGTCAGTGAGCCCTCCAGCGTCAGCCAGTGGCTGAGCGGCCCGTGGATGGCCGGGTTCTTCAGCGCGGCTGCTGAAAAAGAGCGGTACCAGTCCGTAGCGGGGGTGGAGATGGCGTTTTCACCCTCAAACATGCTGGGTGCGTACCGGTCAAAGTCCCTTGACGGCATAAATTCCCGGGGCGTTGCGCCAGTAACCTTTGTAATCCATGCCGTAGCCAAACAGGAAACGGTCCTCAACTTCCAGGCCGGTAAAGTCTGCCTTCAGGTTTGGCTTTGCCTTGCGATCGTGTTGTTTGTCGACCAATACGGCCGTCAGAACCTCGCTGGCGCCATGGGCGAGGCAGTAATCTGCAATGGCGCAGAGTGTCGTACCCTCGTCGAGGATGTCATCAACGATCAGTACCGTGCGGCCATTCATATTGGCTTCCGGCTGCAGTTTCCACTCCAGGATGCCACCGGTGGTTTCCTGGCGGTAGCGAGTGGCGTGAAGGTATTCCGCCTGCACGGGAAACGTCAGCCTTGGCAGTAGGTGGCCGGTGAGGATAAGGCCGCCATTCATCACACAGAACAACAGCGGGTTGGTGTCCTTGAGGCGCCCGGTAATCTCTTCTGCAAGAGACTGGATGGCAGCCTGTACCTGCTGTTCGCTCACCAGGCAGTCGGCTTCGGCCATTACCTGATTCAGTTCGGCGACGGTGTCGGTCATAGCACTGGGGTCCTATCGTAAAACGGCCGATTATACCGGAGGTGGCACGCTGAAGGGAGGGGCGTTTCCCGGTTCGCCTGATGGAAATTCTGGCGATTGGCAGAAAACCCGCTGAATAGCCGTCGGCGACGGCATTGGTCAATGCCGCAGCGGTGGGTATGATGGTTTCCCAGTGTGAATGGTGCCAACTCGGTGCATGAAAGACTTGCGCGTACAATTGTCTGACAATTATTATCGCGCCCCAACGAGTTTCGGAGGAATGACATGAAGAAGTGGCAGTGCGTTGTCTGTGGATTTATTTACGATGAGGCGGAAGGCTGGCCGGAAGACGGTATTGAGCCCGGAACCGCCTGGGAAGACGTACCGGAAGATTGGGAGTGCCCGGACTGCGGCGTGGGTAAGGAAGACTTCGAGATGATTGAAATCGGCTGATACGCCGGTACCGCTGAACAGGTTTGGAGAGCAGTAATGAACGCAGACGCCCCTATCGTGATTGTGGGTACCGGATTGTCAGGCTATTCGCTGGCTAAGGAAATCCGTAAGCAGGACAAGGACACACCAATCGTCATGGTAACGGCGGACGATGGCTATAGTTACTCCAAGCCCATGCTTTCCACTGGCTTTACCAAGGGCAAAGAGGCTGATGAACTGGCGCAGGCGTCGGCGGAGGCAATGGTGGAGCAACTGAACCTTCAGCTGCGTACTTACACCACCGTGACCGGCATTGATCCGGATGCCCACGAACTTGTGCTGGGGGACGAACGGCTAGGATACAGCAAACTGGTGTTGGCCTGGGGTGCCGATGTGATTCGCCTGTCCATTGCCGGTGACGGCCATGAGCGTGTCTTTTCCATCAACGACCTGATGGACTACCGTGCCTTTCGCAAGGCTTTGAAGGGCAAGAAGCGGGTGGCCATCATGGGCGCGGGCCTGATCGGTTGTGAGTTTGCCAACGACCTTCGCAACGGCGATGTCGACGTGGATGTGATTGCTCCTTCTGATGCCCTGATGCCGGGACTTCTACCACCGGCTGCTGCGGCAGCGGTGCGCGATGGACTGGAAGGGTTGGGCGTCCGTTTTCATCTGGAAACGGTTGTGGAGCACATTGCCAATAGCGGGGAAGGTGTCCGCCTGACCCTGGCCAATGGCGAGGAACTGGACTCCGACCTAGTTATTTCCGCGGTCGGGCTGCGACCACGCACGGAGCTGGCTGCAGCAGCGGGCCTGGAGACCCAGCGTGGCATCGTGGTCAACCGCGCCCTGGAGACTTCAATGCCAGATATTTATGCACTGGGTGACTGCGCTGAAGTCGACGGTCATGTGTTGCTGTATGTGCTGCCGCTGATGGCGTGCGCCCGTGCGTTGGCAAAAACACTGGTGAGTGAGCGCACTGAAGTGAAGTACGGCACCATGCCGGTCATGGTCAAGACCCCCTGTTGTCCAACAGCGGTGTGTCCGCCACCGGCGAATGCGTCGGGCAACTGGGAAGTGGATGCGGATGGCCAGGATGTCCGTGCCCTGTTCAAGAGTGAGTCTGGCGAGGTTCTGGGCTTTGCGGTAACCGGTGGTTATGCGATGGAGAAGCAGGCCCTGTCGAAGGAGGTGCCACCGATTCATAACTGAGGGTGGTATCAGGATTGCGAAAATCCCCAGCTTGCGGTAGAAACTCATTCGTGAGCTAACGATATTGACAGGAGCTGGCATGCTTGAAGTAACCAGAAAACTGGTGGATCTGCTGGATCTCTCCCCCATCGGTGATGACCATTTCCAGGGGGACAGTGAAGATCTCGGCTTTCCCAACGTGTTTGGCGGCCAGGTTCTGGGGCAGGCGCTGATGGCCGCCAGCCGTACGGTGGAAGGTCGTCTGCCACACTCGCTGCACGCCTACTTCCTGCGCCCCGGCAATCACAGCATGCCCATCGATTACGAGGTCCAGCGGGTTCGGGACGGTGGCAGTTTCTCCGTCCGACGGGTGATTGCACGTCAGGGTGGCAAGGAGATCCTGACCGGCTCCATGTCATTCCAGGTGGCCGAAGAAGGCTTCGAACATCAGCTCGACATGCCCTCGGCACCGGATCCGGAAGGCCTTAAATCCGAGCAGGAGTACGGCGAACTGCTGGCTCCCCATGTTCCCGAACATCTCCGCGACACCCTAACCCGGGATCGTCCCATCGAAATCCGTCCCGTAGACCCGGTCAATCCATTGAAGCCGGAACCGCGGCCGCCTTACAAGCAGAGCTGGTTCCGTACTCAGGGGCACCTGCCAGACGATCCGGTGTTGCACCGTTGCCTGCTGACCTACGCGTCAGACTTTTCTTTCCTGGGGACGTCGCTGAACCCCCATGGCGTGTCATTTATGAACAAGAAGATGCAGGTTGCGAGTCTGGATCATTCCATCTGGTTTCATCGTGAGTTCCGTATGGACGAGTGGTTGCTCTACGACAAGGACAGCCCCAGCGCCTCTGGCGGACGCGGCTTCAATCGCGGTAACTTTTTTGATCGCCAGGGCCGGCTGGTAGCATCGACCACCCAGGAAGCCCTCATCCGTCAACGGGGATAGGTTTGCGGAGATAGTTAGCCAAGCTTGTGGCTTCTCCCATGATGTTTGTAGTCGGCCATCCAAACGATGATGTCGTCGAACGGCAGTGGCGGCGTCAGGATGTAGCCCTGGATCATGTCACAGCCCATCTTGTCCAGCAGTTCCATTGCCTCTGCGCTCTCCACACCCTCGGCCACAACGGCATAACCCAGGCTGTGGCACATTTCGATCGTGGTCTGGACGATGACACGGTCTCCAGCCTGGGATGCCAGGTCGGTGACCAGTGAGCGGTCGATCTTGATCTCGCTGGCGGGCAATCGCTTGATATACGACAGCGAAGAGTAGCCGGAACCGAAGTCGTCAATGGACAGCGGGATACCTGTGGTGTGCAGGGAATTGAGGGCGCGCAGTGAGTTGACCGGGTCCTGCATCATTGAGGTCTCAGTAACTTCCAGGATGATCGCTCCGCGATGCGTGTGATGGCTGCTCATCAGGCGCTGGACGTATAACGGGAAGTCCGGTTCCCGCAGGTTGTTGGGGGAGATGTTCACCGAGATATTGAGCGGGTAGCCGTTCTCCAGCAATTGCCCTCTCAGCGCCAGTGATTGTTCCAGTACCCAGCGTGTCAATGGCTTGATCAGCCCGGACTGCTCGGCCAGGGCAATCAGCTCGTCGGCGGGTATTGGCTTTTTCCGGCCGGGCCAGCGAATCAGCGCTTCAAGGCCGACCACCTCCCTGGTTTTCAGTGACAGCTTTGGCTGCAGGTATAGGGCAAGTTCACCGTGTTGAAGGGCACGTTGCAGCTCGGACACCAGGGTAAGGCGGTCCGCGCTGTAGGAGTCCCGCGACGGCTGATAATAGGCCAGCCCACGGTCTCGGGCGTCGTCCGAGCCCTGCGCAATAAAGGCGCGCCGGATCAGGGTATTGGTGTCGGTGGCGTGATCCGGGTAGATCGCCGAGCCAGTGTGGGGGGCCAGCGGCAATTGCATGCCCAGATAGTCCAGCGGTGCACGGATTTCCTCAAGGGCACGAACAATGGCACGGGGTGTTTCCGAAATAACATCTGCTTCCACGATAAACCCGAAGGTGGCCGACTCCAATGAGGCCAGGTAGAAACTCTTCCGATCATTGGTCTCGACCGCACAGATGCCGGGCAGTTCGCTGACGATGCTGTTGAAACGCCGGGCGGCGAGCTCGAGCAGCCGGTCGGTGTTGCGATGCCCCAGGGTTTTGGTGATGGCTGGAAGGTTGCTTAGGTGGATCACCGCAATGGAGAGGCGCTTTTCCGGCTCTCGGTTGATCAGTTCGTTGATGGTCATTTCCAGGCAGGCGCGATTGGGCAACCCCGTTAGCGGGTTGTGAAGGGCCTGTTCGATCAGTCGCAGCTCTGCCGAGCGCCGTGCCGCCATGGCGGTGATCTCTGCTTCGCGGGCGCGAACCTTGTCTTCTCGTTCCTGGTAGAGCCGGGCGGCAAGGGCGATGGTCAGCAGGACGGCTTCGAGCGCGGAGCCGATTTCGATGCCGTAGGCCGTCACGAAGCTGTTGGGCACGAAGCCGTATTTATTGGCTGCGGTGATGGCGCTGCCCAGGGTGAGCAGGCCCCAGGCTATGGTGTAGTAGCCGGCCTGGGGGTTGCCCCGAATCCATTGTATCGGCCCCATAACGGTCAACAGCAGGCAGCTGGGGATTGCCAGGGCAACCGTGAGCCGGCTGGCAACGCTGTAGTCGGTAACGAACGTTGCCACCGCCACCACGACGTTCACCAACACCATATACCACACAAGCTTGTCCATGCGCGGGCTGGTGACGCGCAGGTTGAGGAAGGCACGTGAGAACAACAGGGTGAATATCAATGCCACCGGCACGGTGAGAACCATGGTCTGGTTGTGCAGCCAGGGCGACTGTGGCCAGAGCAATTGGTAGGTGCTGCCATTCAGGCTGCCAATAAACATCAGATAGCTGAGGGTGGAGAGCACGTACAGCAGGTACATGCGCTCTCTCAGTGCCAGGAAGATAAACAGGTTGAAAAAGATCACCATGATCAGGATGCCGTAATAGATCGCGTGCATCTGGTCTTCGATGGACGTGGCTTCGAAGTAGGTTCGAGGGTCCCACAGTCTGATGGGGATCTGCATGGCGCCCTGAGTCCGAACACGCAAAAACACCTGGTAATCGCTTAGCGGATCGGTTTCGAAGGAAAACAGAAAGTTGCGGTGTTGAATCTGGCGCTGCGCAAAGGGGAGGTGGTCGCCCGTTGAGATGCGTTGCCTGACGACGCCATTCTCTATCAGGTAGAAGGTGATATCGTCGAGCTGGGGGTAGCGTATCTCCAGTAGCTTACGGTCACTGGGTATGGCGGATACAGGAACGCGGAGCCACACGGTGTCGCGAATGTAGCCGAAGTTGGGGCTTTCGCCTTCCAGTGACTGCCATCGGTCGGAAGCAAGGGCTTCCCTGAGATCCATCTGTTCCGAAGGTGCCACCCGAATATAGTCCATATCCGGTTCTGCAAAGCCGGGCGAAGCCGCGTTTGCCTGGGTTCCGAAAGCCATCATGATCAATGCGCCCGCCAGGGCGAAAAACTGAGCAATATGGCGCACGTAGTACCGATCTTGTTGTGATTGTCTGGCTCAGTATGGCGTTATCTGCCGGGGGGCTCAAGGCTGATAATGCCGGTTTTCGAACGTCACTTGTGTCAGGTGTTACAGCTGTTCAAGCCACTCCCGTACCCAGGGAACGGCTTCCATCTCCGGCTCGGTGGTTTCCAGGGCATCAATCCTCAAGGTATCCCCCACTTTCCGGGCTGAAGTTTCGTATAAAGCCTCTTCCATCAGCTCACCGGCACCACAAAAGGTGTCACCGTAGGAGCTGTCGCCAAGCACAATTACGCCAAACGGACGCGCGGGTTGTTGGGGCAGTTGCTCGCGCAGCCGCAAATAGAACGGTAGCAGGTTGGGGGGTAGCTCTCCCTGGCCGGTGGTTGATGTACACACCAAAAGCGGTTCGTCGTTCCCGGTGATGTCCTCCAGGTCGGGTTCCTCAAGGATCGTGATCCGATGCCCTTCCGGTTCCAGGGTTTTCTTCAAGGTACGTGCCGTCAGCAGGGCGCCACCATAAACGCTGCCGACCAGAATCCGGATTGAAGCCATGAATGGTCCTGTTGATTCGTAACGACAACCGTCCCTTGACGGCTGTCTGCGTTGGGGCCCGATCATAGCCGGTGATGCGGTAACGCTCAAGATCCGGCTCCGGAAGGGCTGGTTTCCCTGGGGGATGTTCGTACTCTGGGAGCAACGCGATTGCGCCCGTCTTCCTTGGCGCTGTATAGGTGGACGTCAGCCTGTTTCAGTAATTCATCCACTGAGCCGGTTTTGGCGATGGAGCAGATGCCGGCGCTGATGGTGACGGGCATGCGTTGGCCGGCAAAGGAGAACTCGGCACTGGCCACCTCGGAACGTAGTCGTTCTGCGAGAGTGAGAGCCTGTAGCAGTGACGTGTCCGGCAACAGGATCAGGAACTCCTCTCCCCCCCAGCGTGCGGCCACATCCGTTTGGCGGATAACGGTTTGCATCAATTCCGAGAAGGCCCGCAGTACGTGGTCACCGGCGTCGTGTCCGTAGTCGTCGTTGATACGCTTGAAGAGATCCAGGTCGATGAGAACGATGGAGAAATGGTGGCCGGAACGCCGGTACCTTGAATACTCCTCGTTCAGCCGATGCTGCATGTCCCTGCGGTTGGACAGGCCCGTCAGTTCGTCAGTACGGGCCGCATGTTGGTGGGTGCGGGCCATATCCATCAACTCATTGCGTGCCTTCAGGCGACTGGCTTCCAGCACGAAACAGAAGATGGATTCGAACGTCAGCGTGGCGAAAAAACGGATCTTGAAGTCTGTGCTGTATTCGGCGGTCACCAACGGTAGTTCAGGGAACTGGAAAACCACAACCGCCAGCAGGCAGCAGAATAACAATACCGCTGTGCCGGTTTTCAGATCGGTCAGGTAAAACAGCAGCGGCGGGAACACGTAGAACCAGAGTGGGCCGGTGTTGCTCTCGCCACCGGTGATGATCAGGTATCCGAACAGCAGGCCGACAATGGAGATCATGCCAGCCTTCTGATGGCGGCGGTTGCGGGAACGGGCAAAGGACAGCATGTTCATTGCCACCAGTCCCGCAAAGAACCAGAGCGAGAAGGCGTGGTGAGTGTGGGTTGCAAACCACGCCTTGGCGCCAATGCCCAGCAGGAAGAGGATGGCCATGGCTGACAGACCGGTCAGCAGGCGGGAGACGCGTTCCTCCTCGCCTTCGTCGGCTACTTGTTGGCTGGTATCGGGGAGTCTGGTCATGACACTTTTTGTTGTTGTCGATTTGTTGTTGGTGCTTTGTCCAGACTGCGTGAGCCGGGATAGTGAATCAGATTAGTCGAAGCGGGAAATCTGTACAGCGACTTTGGTCAAGCAATCACCATTATGACCGTTATGTTTCAATTTCATGGCAAAAAATTTATAGTTGCCGCCGTAAGTACTGTGAAACTGTAGCTTCCCGTATCCTCCCTGTTGCGAGACCTGACGTATTATGGCCGGCAAAAACGGATTCCTCGATACTCTCCTGACCAGCCCATCGACCGAGCGTTATCGCGTTGGCTTCAGCTTCCTGTTCCTGCTCTGCATATTTATAGCCGTGGGACAGATCAGCGACGGCATGCCCAACAACATGCTGCTGATGGCAGCTGCGGTCATCGGTGGCTACATGGCCATCAATATCGGCGCGAATGACGTCGCCAACAACGTCGGCCCGGCGGTGGGGTCCGGGGCGCTGTCGCTGGGTGGCGCGGTTCTGATCGCCGCCGTGTTTGAGGCCGGCGGTGCTATTGTCGCCGGTGGTGACGTGGTTTCGACCATTAAAGGGGGCATTATTGCCGCTGAAAGGCTCGATGATGTCAGCGCCTTCGTGTGGCTGATGACAGCCGCACTTCTTGCCGGCGCCCTGTGGCTGAACCTGGCCACCTGGATGGGTGCTCCGGTGTCCACTACCCACTCCATTGTCGGGGGCGTTCTTGGGGCCGGAATTGCCGCCGGCGGCTGGGGCATTGCCGACTGGGCCGTCATGGCCAAAATTGTCGCCAGTTGGGTGATTTCCCCCGTAATGGGTGGCGTGCTGGCGGCGCTGTTCCTGTATGCCATCAAGAAGACCGTGCTGTATCGCAAGAACGTGGTGCCGGCGGCAAGAATCTTCGTGCCCTGGCTGGTGGCGATCATGGCCTGGGCCTTTGGCACCTATTTGATGGTGAAGGGGGTCAAGAAGGTCGTTGAAGTAGACTTCCTGGGGGCCTCTCTGGTTGGTCTGGGGCTCGCCGCAGTCATTTTCTTCCTGATGCGGGTTCTGGTCGGCCGCCGTGCCGCAACCATGGAAAACAGCTCTGCCGGAGTGAATACCCTGTTTACCTGGCCGCTTATATTTGCCGCGGCATTACTCAGTTTCGCCCATGGGGCGAACGATGTGGCCAATGCCATCGGCCCGCTGGCGGCCATTAACGATGCACTGTCGGCTGGTGCAGTGGTCACCGCAGCGTCCATTCCTTTGTGGGTAATGCTGGTTGGTGCCCTTGGTCTGGCCGTTGGTCTGATGCTGTTCGGCCCACGCCTGATCAAGACCGTGGGGACTGAGATCACTGAACTGGATAAAACCCGGGCGTTCTGTATCGCCCTGTCGGCGGCGCTTACCGTCATCATCGCCTCCCAGTTGGGGCTCCCGGTCAGTTCCACCCACATTGCCATCGGTGGTGTGTTTGGTGTTGGTTTCCTGAGGGAGTATCTGAAGTCAAACTACGCCACCCAGCTCCACAACATCATGGACAGCCATGAGGAAGAGGAGCGTGAGCGTCTGCGCCCGTTCCTGGAAGATTTCCGTAACGCCTCGGTTGAGCAGATGGAAAACCTGCTCCAACAGGCCAAGAAAAAGAAACAGGTACCGCTCTCCAAGAAGGAGCGCAAACGCCTTAAAAAGATCTACCGCGAGGAGATGGTCAAGCGTTCGCACCTGACTCGTATCGTTGCTGCCTGGATCATTACGGTGCCCGCGTCGGCCTGCATGGCGGCCGTTCTGTTCTTCACCCTGCGCGGGCTGATGCTGTAAGGGATTGTCGCGCTGGTTGTCAGGTGCCTGTTTGGCCCATACTATTCTTCAATACGGGAGGCGTTTGCCTCCCAAATAAGTTGCCACTCTGTCCGGGGATTGATTCATGAGTTCAGCAGAAGAAAGCCGTCAGGCGAAGGTCATTGACGAGCTCAGGGTGTTTATCAAGAAGGTCCTCAGTGATCCGACCATTGCGGTGAAATCGGTGGAAATTGCCCGCAAATATCGCAATCAGCCCAATGCCAATGAGTTGATTGCCCGTGAGATCAGCGCCAACACAACGATCCGTATTCCGGAGAGCTGGAGTCGGGCGGATCACATGTTTCTCGATATCCTGGACGAAGTCCTGGATGACGAAGAGGCGCTTTACTGATCTTTGTCAGGCCTGCCGAACGCCGGGCTGATGCTGCTTCAACACGGCATCGGCCATCTGGTCCAGGATGGTGATTTCGTCCTGGATGCCCTCGTCCGATGACAAATCCCGCTGTTCCTTCAGTATGTCCGCGAGGATTTCTTTCGTGGTCAACGGGTTGGCCAATACCACCCGGAACACGATGCAGGGGAAGTGATAATAACGCGACGGTTCGAGCCGGGTACGGGAAACGAAGGCTTTACCCCGTTCACGTTGGGTTTTCTGAATGAACTTGGTGATGCGGTTCAGGCAGGTGTTGAGTCGTTCGGCCTGTAGCGAGTCCGCGATTGCCAGTGCCTGCTGCACTTTCTCCGGGCAATAGCGATAAGTCAGGATATTGAGCTCTGGTTTGGTGATGAGCTCGAAATCCGTTTCTGCGTTGATCATTTCCGCAAAGGTTTGTGCCTTGTCGATGCCCTGGTCGATGAGGATCTCATAGCCTTCCCGCGCCAGGATTCTCAACCCCGACTGGATCAGCATTGACATGCCCGGCCGCGAACCTTCCAGGGTGGTACTACCCAGATCCCGCGAGCCTTTACGGATAATGTACTGGGCGTGATGCTCGACAGCGCTTGCCAGGCCCGGGTCGCGGAACACCACCAGCCCAGCCCCCATGGGAACATAGAGTTGCTTGTGGGCGTCGAAGGTCACCGAGTCGGCCTTTTCGATGCCCCTGAGCAGGTGCCTGTGGGTGCGGGAAAACAGTGTCGGCCCACCCCAGGCCGCGTCCACATGAAAATGGGCGTTGAACTCCCGGGCGATGTCTGCCATGGCGTCCAGCGGGTCGACGTTGCCGGTCTCGGTGGTGCCGGCAATGCCGCAGATGGCCATGACCCGGATTTTCTGGCGGTGCAACTCCAGGCATTTCTCCCGCAGTGCATCGGTGTTGATGCGGTTGTCGTCATCGGTGTCGACAGGCACCAGGAAGTCCCGGCCCAGACCCAGTACATCGGCGGCTTTGCGCAGTGAGTAGTGGCCGCGGCGGGAGACCAGAATGGCGGCACCCTCGCAGCCGTAATAGCGTAGTGCCCGGAACAGGCCTTCCTGATGGATACCGCGGAAGCTGCCTTCGGCGGGGAACGCGTTGTTGCGTGCCACCCAGAGTGCGGTCAGGTTGGCCACGGTGCCGCCGGAGCACATGGCACCGAGGGCGTAGCGGGGATCGTGCATCCACTTGCGGTAGAAGGCACCGTCCTGCTCATACACCAGCCGGTGGATCATGCCCAGTACCTGGCGTTCCATGGGCGTGAAGGCCTTGGAGGTTTCGGTTTTAACCAGGTTCTGGTTGAGGGCAATCATGATCTTGGACAGCGGCAGCATGAAATAGGGCAGTGCCGAGGTCATGTGGCCGATAAAGCTGGGAGACGCCGTGTGTACCGAGTTGGCCACCAGCTTGTCGAGCAGGAATTGGGCCTGTTCGGAGACGAAGATGGGCTTTTCCGGAATGGCGTAGTCCGAGAAGTCTTTCTCGACTTCGGAAAGATCCCGCTCGACCGCAACGATGTGTTCCTGGAGGAATCCGGCAAGGTTGCGGGATATGTTCTGGTCAATCCTGCTCAAGGTGGATTCAGGTGCCTCGGGCACGGTGAATACACGATACATGGCCTCTACCGAGGCCTGGGCGGATTTTTTCTTTCCGGTCATAGGTGCCACACACTATCAGTGGTCATTCGCAAAGCCTGTCCCGGGCGTTCCGTTCTCCCTGAGGGGGCGTAGTATACGGTGTCGTGAAACCATACGCTACAGCATGGGCCCTGCATGGCGGGAGGGTCAAAGTATCTCTTGGTGTACGTCCAGTATGGCAGCGTCGATGCGTTCCTGTATGGCTTTTTCGATCTGGTCGAGGCGCTGGGCGATCTGTTGCGATGAGCCTCCGAGGGCGGCGATGGTCCAGGTGGCGCAGTCGAGGGCGTCCTGGTCGGCGGTTTCGGCGACGGCCAGGTCGGGTTCTTTGCCCCAGACGGCTTTCAGGGCGGTGAAGACTTTGCGTTTGGCTTTGAGGTCTTCGCAGCCGTAGAGCTGGAAGTGCAGGGTCAGGATGCCCACGTGGGGCGTGATCACTGGTTGCTGTGGGTTGTTTTGGTTCAGGAGCTTTTTCAGGGCTTCGGACATGGTTGCTTCCGGCTTTGGTGCTGGAACCGGTGAGAAAGGACTCTCCAAAACACGCTCCTTCGGCCCATCCTTGGGGCGCTTGGGCTCCGCCATCCATGGCTCCGCACAGTTTTGGAGAGTCCTTCCCCACCGGTTCGCCAACTATTCAGGTGGAGTCCCTTAAGTCTACCACCACGACAGACTGATGAAGGTCCAAATTAGCCTACTACAGGCGTCGCCCGTTTGATAATAGCCGCCGGGTCGGTGCCGGAGGGCAGGTTGCCGTAGTTCAGGCCGCCGTTGTGTTCCAGGCGGGAGGCGCAGAAGGTGTCGGCGACCGCAGGGTCGGAGTTTCTCAGCAGCAGTGACGACTGCATCAACAGGGCCAGGCGATCCACCAGGTTGCGGGCGCGGTATTCGAAGTCGCTGATGTCGGCGAAGTCGTTCTGCAACTGGGCCAGGAAGCGGTCGAAGCGGGCGTCGGCGCCGCGGGCTTCGGCGGCTTCGCTGAAGAAGGCGTCGAGGGTGTCTGGTTCTTTCTGCAGTGCGCGCAGGGTGTCCAGGCACTGGACGTTGCCGCTGCCTTCCCAGATGGCGTTGACTGGGGATTCCCGCAGCAGTCGGGGCATGATGCAGTCTTCCATCACGCCGCTGCCGCCGATGCATTCCATGGCTTCGTAGGCGTGGTTGGGGGTGCGTTTGCAGATCCAGTACTTGCCAACCGGTGTTGCCAGTCGTGCCAGCAGGCGCTCGTGCTCCAGATGTTGGCTGTCCAGGGATTTTGCGATTCGCATGGTGTAGGCCAGGGCGGCTTCGCTTTCCAGTGCAAGATCGGCGAGGACGTTCTGCATCAGCGGCTGTTCGCTGAGTCGCCCACCGAAGGCGCTGCGGTGGCGGCAATGGTGGGACGCCTGGGCCAGTGCCTGGCGCATGCCGGCGGAGCTGCCGATCATGCAGTCGAAGCGGGTCATGGCGACCATTTCAATGATCGTCGGTACACCTCTGCCTTCCTCGCCCACCATCCACGCCAGGGCGCCGCGCAGTTCGGCTTCGCTGGACGCGTTGGCGACGTTGCCCATCTTGTTCTTCAGGCGCTGGATCTGCCAGGGGTTCTTGCTGCCGTCCGGGCGCCAGCGTGGCATCAGGAAGCAGGACAGGCCGCTTCTGGTCTGGGCAAGCACCAGGAAGGCGTCGCACATGGGGGCAGATACAAACCATTTGTGGCCGACCAGTTCATAGGCCTGCCCCGGGCCTTCTGCACCGATGGCGTAAGCACGAGTCGTGTTGGCCCGGACGTCGCTGCCACCCTGTTTTTCCGTCATTGCCATGCCGATGGTGACGGATTGTTTTTCGCTGTCCGGCAGGTTTCGGGGGTCGTAGCTATTGGCGAGGATTTTGTTTTCCCAGGCCGCGGCCAGTTCCGGTTGTTTGCGGATTGATGGAACGGCGGCAAAGGTCATGGTAATGGGGCAGCAGTGGGCGGCCTCAATTTGGGAGTGCATGTAGTACTTGGCCGTTCTCGCGACATGGGCGCCTGCGCCGGGATTGGTCCACGGGCTGCTGTGGAGGCCGTTTTCCATCGCTGTGGACATCAGTTGGTGGTAGGCGGGGTGGAAGTCCACCTGATCCGTGCGATGGCCAAAGCGATCATGGGTATTGAACGCCGGTTTGTTCTCGTTGGCATGGAAGCCGAGCGCGATGGTGTCCGCCGCGCCGGCGAAAGCACCAAACTGCTTAAGGTCGCTGGTCGCTGCTGCGGCGCCCTCCCGGGCGACCGCCTCCTGCAGGGCCTTGTCCTGTTCGAAGAGGTTGTAATCCTCCAGAGCGGGTGGCTGATTGAAGACCTCGTGGGTAACCGCCAGGTAGCGGTCGTCACTGGAGGGGGTTGCGGTTTCCTGCTGCAGGGGCTGGCGGGCCTTCATGTTTATCTCCTGGTGCCAGTCAACCCCTGCATGCAAAAGCAAATGATGGAGTTGACCAGCGGATCGTGGTCGTTGGTCTCTGCCTGCTCCGTGGTGTCAGCCTGTGCCGGGGACAGAGGCCCCACAAGGCTTTCGGCAATGGCACCTACAAGGCAGGTACTGCTTTGCCTGGCATCCTGATCCGGGAGGCAGCCCTCCTTGATGCCGTCCCGGATGGCCTGCTCGAAAAGTTGAGCGTAGGCGCGGCGGAACTTGAGGCGCTCTTCCTCAACTTTCGGGTCTACCGGCTCTGCGATCAGCGACCAGGCCATCACCGGGCCTCTCAGGGCTCTCTCCGCAAACTGGCGAAGGGCCACTTCCAGACGGGAAACGGCGTTGTCTTCGGCGGCCAGTGCCTCAGCGACTTTGTCGACTTCCCGTTGTGTCGCAATCCTGAAGATCTCTGCAAACAGATCTTCCTTGGACTCAAAGTGTCGGTAGATGGTTCCCGTAGCAACGCCGGCGCACGCTGCGATTCGCGTTATCTGGGCGCTGCGGAAGCCGCCGTCGGCAACGCATCCGTACGTGCATTCGATAATGCGCTTGCGGGCCTCAGCCTTGCGATTGCGCATCTTTTCCGTTTCCCGATATGCCATGCGGGTTCCTTATAAGTAGTGAATCATTATTCATTCTTTGTGTCAATCAATAGCCCAGTATAGCTTGGTTCATATTATTCTTTAAAAACAATATCGTGGAGTTGCTTACAAAAAATTACAAAAAAATCGTTGTCAGGAAATAGCGTTGCAACTGAAAGCGGATTATAAAGACGCCAAGGCAGGTAGTAAGACGCATCCGCCGAGATGGGGCGGCCGTGCCACAACAGGCTTGGCGCGCTCGTTGTACTGTTTTCGTTGATGGAGAAAATCATGAGTGAATTCGACGAAAGCAATCTGGAGCAATCCGGTAGCTGGACACATGACAGCGACGATACACATTCCATTGCCGGCCGTGCGCGAATCCGCGCTCAGCTTCAGCAGGATATTGAATCGTTTCTGAACCAGGGCGGCAGAATTCAGGAAGTGGATACGGCATTCCGTTCGGACCCTTCCCGCAAGGTGGATGTCGGTTTCAATAATCGCTCCCTCTGAATTCATGAGGCCGCAGCCTCTGAGGCTGCGGCCTGTTTGCGTTCGTGGTTTACGGTTGTTTTGACGCCGGTCTCACAGCAGTACCCCGTATTCCTCTATGCTGCGTTCTGCAGGATAGCGTGTTCCGTGCACCATGACCGTTACTCACCCCACATTCGACCCTTAAACAGGCCGCGTTCATGAGAGGATTCCTTCGTTTTGCAACCACGGCGCTTGTCGTCATGGCGCTGATCGCGGCGGGCATGGTCATTTTCTTTGGTGATACCCCGACCCCCTCTCAGGAGACAGTTGATACAATCGCCGACACAGAAAGCGGCGTTGTGGCAAAGTCGGATCCCACGACCGGACGTAGGGCGCCGTCAAAACTTGTAGGCGAAACCGCGGTTGCGGTGCCGGATACAATGCCAGCGTCGTTGGCCGGAACCAGCGTACCCGGTGGCTGGGACAAAACCGACGCTAATGGCTCCCTGGTCCCCACGCCGCAGTTGCGCCAGTTGTTTGAATACTACCTGGCGGCGCTGGGCGAGGAGACGTTACCCCAACTGGTTGCCCGGATAGAGCAGGCGTTGGCCCGGCTTGAAGAGCCGGCCCGATCGGAAGCTCTCGACACTTTGGGGGACTATCTGGACTACAAGCTGGCGTTGGGCGACCTGGAAGCCACTTATGGTCATGACGCCACGACGAATGCAGAGGACATGCAACGGCGAATGGCAGAAATACGCGCCCTGCGACGCACCTGGATGGATGCGCAAACCGCCGACGCCTTTTTTGCAACGGACGAGGCCGTAGACCAGTTCCAGGTTGAGCAGCTGCGTATCCGAACCGATCCGTCTCTGTCTGAAAAAGAGCGGGAGCAGGCGCTGGCGGAAGCCGAGAAGGCACTCCCGGAACCGCTTCGTCAGGCACGCCGGGAAACCCGCAAATTCGCCGACTACCAGCGTGCGCAGTCGGAATTCGCGGATGATCCCGACGCCTTGCGCGCCTGGAGGGAGGAACGCTTTGGTGCCGAGGCTGCCCGTGAGCTGGAGAAGGTGGAAGCCGAACAAAAGGTATGGGAAGCCAAGTGGCAGGCCTATAGCCAGGACCTGGCGGAGCTTGACGACATGGGGCTTGCCGGCCCGGAGCGCAAAGCCGCCATTGACACGCTCAGGGATGATTATTTTGAGGGCGCTGAAAAGCTGCGTGCCGAGGCCCTGGATTCCATCCGGTAACAGTCCTTTCATCTGAACGTAGTAGCCTGATGGTGTGGCTCGGCTGTAGGCCCTGCCACCGCCGCTTATGGGCGTGTATGATGGGGCGGTAGCCCCATTTTCCACAGGAGGTATTCCGTGAGCTTTTCGGCCAATCGCATGTTCCCAGCCACTCGTCTGCGTCGTAACCGGGTTGACGGTTTTTCCCGGCGTCTGGTTCGGGAGAATCAGCTCACTGCCGACAACCTGATTTTTCCGGTGTTCGTACTGGAAGGCGAGGGTCAGCGGGAGGCGGTACCCTCCATGCCCGGCGTCGAGCGCCTGAGCGTTGATCTTCTGGTGGAACAGGCGGCGGAACTGGTGGCGCTTGGGATTCCGGCCGTGGCGCTGTTTCCCGTGGTGCCTGCGGAGCACAAGAACCTGTCCGGATCTGGCGCGTGGGATTCCGATGGTCTGGCCCAGCGTGCGGTGCGTGCGCTGAAGAGCGCCTACCCTGAGTTGGGTGTTATTACCGATGTGGCACTGGACCCATTCACCACCCATGGCCAGGACGGCATTATCGACAACGACGGCTATGTGCTGAACGACGTGACCGTGGAAGCGCTGGTTAATCAGGCGTTGTCCCATGCCGACGCGGGTGCGGATATTGTGGCGCCGTCCGACATGATGGACGGCCGGGTCGCTGCCATCCGCGAGGCCCTGGAGTCCGCTGGCTATGTGAACACCCGTATTCTGGCCTATTCTGCCAAGTATGCTTCCAGTTATTACGGGCCGTTCCGCGATGCGGTCGGCTCAGCGGGCAACCTGGGCAAGGGCAACAAGGCCACCTATCAGATGGACCCGGCCAATAGTGATGAGGCGCTCCAGGAAGTGGCGATGGACATCGCCGAGGGTGCCGACATGGTGATGATCAAACCCGGCATGCCGTATCTGGATATCGTTCACCGGGTAAAACAGGAACTGCAGGTGCCAACGTTCGTCTATCAGGTCAGTGGCGAGTATGCCATGCACATGGCCGCTGCCGAGAACGGATGGCTGGATGGCGACGCCGTGATGATGGAGAGCCTGATGGCCATGCGCCGTGCCGGTGCAGACGCCATCCTTACCTATTTTGCCGTCAGGGCTGCACGGCTGATGCGTGATAACCGCACCTGACAGGTTACAGTCAACAGCAGGGCGCCTTAAGGTCTCTGATAAATGGAAGCAGTAAGCAATGACTACTGAATCTGCAAACAAGCTAAAGGCTGTCGATGTTCCGGACGTGCCGGCTCCCGTGGAAGCACCATCCCCCGGCGTGGAAGTTGATGTCGCCGCCCAGGAAAACTATTTCAACCGCGAACTGAGCCAGCTTCAGTTCAACTACCGGGTGCTCAAACAGGCTCTGGATACCACGCATCCGTTGATTAACCGGCTGATGTTCTGCTGCATTTTCAGCAGCAACATGGACGAGTTCTTCGAGATCCGGGTGGCGGGCCTGCGCCAGCAGATCAAGTATGGCCGTGAAACCCTGGGCTCCGACGGCATGATGCCGGAGCAGGTGTTGGGCGAAATCAGCCGGGTGGCCCACGAGTACATCCGGGAACAGTACGACATCCTGAACAACGTGCTGATCCCCGAGATGGAGCAGGAAAACATTCACTTCGTCCGGCGTCGTGAATGGACGGAAGCTCAGGCCGACTGGGTGCGCCGTTACTTCGAAGAGGAAATCCTGCCGGTGGTCAGCCCCATCGGGCTGGACCCTTCCCACCCGTTCCCGCGCCTGGTCAACAAAAGCCTGAACTTCATTGTAGAGCTGGACGGTAAGGATGCCTTCGGTCGCGAAACCGGGATGGCCATCGTGCCTGCGCCACGGTCGCTGCCGCGTCTGGTCCGGCTTCCGGATGACGTCTGTAACGGTGGCGACAACCTGGTGTTCCTGTCCTCCATGATTCACGCCCATGCCGATGAGCTCTTCCCAGGCATGGAGGTGAAAGGCTGCTATCAGTTCCGCCTGACCCGCAACGCCGACCTTGAACTGGAAGACGACCTTGAAGATCTGGCCTCCGCCCTGCGCGGCGAGTTGCTGAGCCGGCGCTTCGGTGACGGCGTGCGACTGGAAGTGGCGGACAACTGCCCGGAAGAACTGGTGCATTTTCTGCTGCGCGAGTTTGGACTGACGGATCGCGACCTTTATCAGGTTCACGGCCCGGTCAACCTGACACGTTTGATGGCCGTCGGTGGGCTGGTGGATCGCCAGGACCTCACCTATTCGGGTTTCTCGCCGTCGATTCCCAGGCAGATCCGTGCCAAGGAATCTATGTTCGATGCCATCCGCAAGCGCCCGCTGCTGTTGTTGCATCCCTATGAAAACTTCAGTCCCGTGACCGACCTGCTGCGGCAGGCTGCAAAGGACCCACAGGTCCTGGCTATCCGTCAGACCCTGTATCGCACCGGTGCCGACTCGGAAATTGTCGAAGCGCTGATGGATGCAGCCCGGCGTGGCAAGGAGGTGACTGCGATCATCGAACTGCGGGCCCGGTTCAGCGAGGCGGAAAACCTGGAGCTGGCCAGCCGGCTGCAGGAAGCGGGTGTGATCGTGGTCTACGGGGTGGTGGGTTACAAGACCCACGCCAAGATGATCCTGATCGTGCGCCGTGAGGAAGGAAAGCTGAGGCGTTACGTACATCTGGGTACCGGGAACTACCATGCCGGTAACGCCCGCCTTTACACCGATTACAGCTACATGACCAGCGACGAATCCATCGGTGACGACGTCAACAAGCTGTTCCAACAGCTGACGGGCATGGGCAAGGCCTTGAAAATAAAGAAACTGTTTCACTCACCCTTCACACTCCATACCCGTCTTCTGGGCCTGGTGGACCGTGAAGCGGAACTGGGGCCCAAAGGCCGGATTATTTTCAAGTTTAACGCCCTCACTGAGCGCGAGTTGATCAAGGCGTTGTATCGTGCGTCCCAGGCAGGCGTGAAAATCGACCTGATCATCCGCGGTATCTGCTGCCTGAGGCCGGAAGTGCCGGGGCTGTCGGACAACATCCGGGTGCGCTCCATCATTGGCCGTTTCCTCGAGCACACCCGGGTTTACTATTTCGGTAACAACGGCCGGCCGGAAGTCTATGGGTCCAGCGCCGACGGCATGGAACGGAACCTGCTGAGCCGCGTGGAAACGGCGTTTCCGATTGAGGATCCGGCGTTGATTGCCCGCGTCCGCGAAGACCTGGACACCTATCTGGCGGACAATTGCCAGTCCTGGGTCTTGCAGCCGGACGGTAGTTACATTCAGAATCAGGCAGCCGAGGGCGAGGATCGCCTGGCGTCGCAACTGGTCCTGCTTGAACGCCTGACCGGGAAATAACGATAACCCGCATACGCCTGCCCCAGTGCAGGCGATGTGGGCGCTGTAATGGAGTAAAGGCTGTTGAAGAAACAATGGATGGTTGCCGGTGCAGCCGTACTGGCTGTTGGTGTAGCTGCGCCCTGGGCCGTTGGATATGTAACCGAACAGCAGTGGCAGAGGGTCACTGCGGACGTCAATCAGGCGCAGCCCCTGTTCAAGCTGCAAACCCGCGATTATGACAGGGGCTACATGGGAGCCGAGTTCGCCGGCACCATCACGATCCAGGATCCGGACACCGGTGACGAGCACTCATTCGACTATCAGGCACGGGTAAGCCATGGGGTTACCGGCAGCCTGATTGATTTTACCCCGCCTCCTGAGCTTGGCGCTGAAGTTGAGAAGATCTTCCCCGACGAAAAGCCCCGGTTGACCCTGGAGACCCGCCTGTGGGGAACGGCGATCGCCGAGCTTTCCGTGCCGGCTGTGAGTGTGATCGACGAGGAAACCGGCGAATCCTTCGATATGTCGGAAAGCTTTAGCCGAGCAGAAATCAGTGGCAACGGTTCACAGGCTGATATCCTCATGCTTTGGCCGGGCGCCGTGATTCGGGGGCCAGACCTGCGCATCAGTATCGAGGATTTTCGCCTTGAACAGACCATGGAACACCTGACAGGCGACGTCTGGCTGGGTGACGGGGACATGTCGCTGGCGCGACTTGAAGTGGCGGCCCGGGGCGAGCCGACCCTTCGCTTTGATGACTTTTCGATGAGTGGTGAGACTACCACCGACGATGACGGCAAGAGCATTGATTCCGAGGCTGTCGTTACTTTGGAAAAGGTAACGGCGGACGACGAGAGCTTCGGCCCTCACCGTATGGAAATGGTGTTAAGTGGCCTGGACGTGCAAAACTGGAGTGACCTGACAACGGCAATGACGGACATGCAGGCGGCTGCCCTGAACACCGCAGGCGGCGATTCGAGTGCCATCATGCAGCAGCAGATGGAATCCATGAATCGCATCAATCAGGCCATGCTGGGCCTTGCGGCCAACGGTTTTTCGTTCGGGTTTCCGGAGCTGTCCTTTGCCACGCCTTATGGCCCGGTCAATGGCGAGATCATGGTGCAGCACCCGTCGCTGTCTGACGACGAGAAAGACCAGATGATGATGGTGATGCAGCAGCTGACCGGCAATCTGGATGTCAGCATGCCGCTGGCTCTGGTGGAGCAGCATCCGGAGCTGGGGATGCAGGTTGCGCCTTTGATCAAGCAGGGCATGGTGGTGCAGGAGGGTGACCGGCTGCGAATCCAGGGCACACTGGAAGATCTGGCCCTGGACATCAATGGCAACGTGATCCCGCTGCCACCGATATTCTGATCCGTTGTTCTGTGCTGCCCGGGATGGGCAGCGCTTTCGCGTCTGTCAGTCCTTGATAAATTTCTGTTTGAGCGCGGCTTCCACGGCCGGGTCGACAAATTCGGAGACGTCACCGCCCAGTGAGGCGATTTCGCGGATCAGGGTGGAGGAGATGTACGACAGGTGGTTGGAGGGTGTCAGGAACACGCTTTCCACTTCCGGCGCCAGGCGGCGGTTCATGTCGGCTAGCTGGAATTCGTACTCGAAGTCGGAGACGGCTCGCAGTCCGCGGATAATCACGGTGGCGTTCTGTTCCCGGACGAAATCGGCGAGCAGGTTGCTGAAGCCGGTGACGCTGACGTTGGGCAGGTGGGCGGTGGCTTTTTCCACCAGCTCGCAGCGTTCTTCCAATGTCAGTAGCGGGGACTTCTTGGGGTTGTAGGCGATGGCGACGACGACTTCGTCGAAGAGCCGGCCTGCGCGCTCGATGAGGTCGGTGTGGCCGTTGGTGATCGGGTCAAACGTACCCGGGTAGATGACTTTTGGCATTCGGAGCTCCTTTTCACCGGAAGCGCACAGGATAGCAGCCTTCGTCTTGAACCAAAATGTTCCCTAATCCCTCACTTCTGCGGGCTGCTGACTTTGGATTGCTCGCTTTGGTGCATGTGCCGCATGAGGATGGCCTTCCAGGATACGCTACGAGCACATCCATGTGCGCTTGAGTAAAGCCATCCTTGGCTTTACACAATCCTGGAAGGCCATCCTCACGCGGCACCCCCGGTTTCACACCTGCCTAGTTTCTTCACCGAATCCACCTTTCCGGCGGTCTCTTTTGGGTTTACACCTTGAGTTTCTGAGCCAGCCTAGTGCTATTTCTTGCAGCCAGTGCATAAACCGACAATTGCGGATTTGCGCCAATGCTTGTTGGGAAGATCGAGGCGTCGTGGACGCTGAGGTTGGCCACGTGGTGGTGTTCGCCGAAGCCGTTGACGACGGATTCTTCCGGGTTGCGGCCCATGCCGCAGCCGCCCATTTGGTGGGCGGTGAACAGGCGGACGCGGTGGGGTTCCATGGCGAGGTTGTCGATGCCGGCTTTGGCGTCGGCCCAGGAAGAGTACCAGGGAGAGTCCAGATGCATCAGGCGGACTTTCTGGGCGCCGGCGGCGAACTGGATTTCGGCCATTTTGTAGAAGGCGTCTTTCAAACCCTTCCAGAGGTAGTCGCTGACGGGGTAGTCCAGGATCGGGCTGCCGTCGTCGCGGAGGCTGACGGTGCCGCCGACGCTGTCGGGATGGAAGCCGTCGCGCAGCAGGGCGATGACGGAGTTCAGCCGGGGCAGTTTCGACAGGTCGCGGATCTGTTGTTCGCCGTGGCCGGGAACCACGCCGGCGGACATGGCCGGGTGCAGGGGCGGTACTTCCAGTTTGAAGCCGGCGGGGCCGTCGACGCCCTGTGAGAAGTTGAATTCGTCGGAATAGATTGACTGAGGTGCACCGTAATAAGGATCGACGGTGTCAGGCATTTCCGCGATGGTGGCATTGACCGGGTGCAGGAAGGTGCGCTTGCCAATGCGGTCGTGGGGGTCGGGAATGTCTGAGCGCAGCAGCAGGCCAGGTGAGCCGATGGCGCTGGCGGCCACCACGAAATGCCGGGCTCGCAGTTCAACGGTAAAGCCAGACGGGGTGACACCGTCCGCCGCCATGGCCGAGGCCTGAAGGTGGCTGATTTTGTCCTGCTCCATCACCAGTTTGTCGGCCCGCAGGCCGTGGAACAGTCGGGCATTGTTGTCCAGGGCGCCGGGAATAGTGGTGGTCAGAGCCCCCTGTTTGGCGTTCGTGGGGCAGCCCACGCCGCAGTAACCCAGATTCCAGCAGCCTTTGACGTTGCGTGGAATCACCTCCCAGGACCAGCCCAGCGACTCGCAACCCTGGCGCAGGATGTCGTTGTTCACATTAGGCTCGGCCAGCCAGGGCTCAATGTTATGTCGTTGCTCGCGGCCGTCGAACCAGGGCTTCATGGATGCCGGGGTCAGGTCGTCGAGCCCGAAACGGCTGGCCCAGTGATTCAGCGTCGGTGCCGGTGTACGGAAGCTGGACGTCCAGTTCACTGTGGTAGAGCCGCCCACACACCGGCCCTGAAGAATGGCGATTGCTCCGTCTTTGGTGACCCGGCTCATGCCTTCCTGGTAGAGGGAGGCATAGGCGTCCAGCTCGTTCATTTTGAAGTCTTTCTGGTGATACAAACGGCCTTCTTCCACCAGAATCACCGACAGCCCGGCTTTCGCCAGAATCTCCGCCGTGGTGCCGCCCCCGGCGCCGGTGCCGATGATCACCACATCGGCTTCGTGGGTCTGGTTCTGTGTCAGGGTGGCGCCGTCGGTGACCTTCCAGCCAGCCTCAAGCCCACGGGCGATACGATCCGTTAACGACATAATAATGCTCCGGTTGGCTCAGGCGTTGTCTTTGAACTGGGGCAGGGCGTCCACGGCCCAGGCGGGTGGTCCGGGGTAGCCGGACAGGTGCCAGTGGTCTTCGTGGCCATAGAATGCCACGTTACTGACCTTGGTCAGGGCGATGTAGCCGTTGTTGAACAGCCCAACACCACTGGTGCGCCAGCGCTCAAGAAAGGCATCCACGGACTGCGTGCTGGCGTTCTCCCAACTCGACCAGACCCGGGCAACCGTCACCCGTGTCAGCCCGAAGTTCAGCAGGTCAAACAGACCCCGCAACTCCTTCTGGTTGGCGGGTCCGAACTGGTGAATCCCGGCATCAATGCGCTCAATCGTCGCCTGAATCTGCTGGCGGCGAACCACGGGTTCCTCAGTCAGCCCAGGGCCCACCATGGCCGGCAATAGGGCCTGGAACAGCACAATGTCGTCGCGGGTCAGGAACTGGAACTCGTAGCTTTGGTCCATCGCCCCCGGCATCGGATAGTCCCGCCCGGCGGGCGCGGTTGCACAGCCGGACAGGCCAGCGGTCACACTCACCGTGCCGAGGAACATGGCTCCACCAAGCCCGGTCCGGAGAAAACTCCGACGGTCCATGGCGGAATCGGAAAGGTCCGTTTGCACGGATCGAGAAAGGCTTTCAGGCATAACGACTCTCTTGTTCTTATTGTCTTTTGTTGGCCGGCGATCAGCACCCAAGTCACCGAATAAACAACTTATATACCATCTTGTGAGCCGTCGTTCCGTGCGGCGCATACACAAACTTGCCACTGTTGAACTTCTGCTTACTGAAAATGGCCCGTTGATGAGAGAACGTCAGGAAACCTTCCTTGCCGTGGTAATGCCCCATCCCCGAATCACCGATACCACCAAATGGCAGGTCATCCTGGGCAACGTGCATCAGTGCATCGTTGATGCACATGCCACCGGAATGGGTCTGGTTGACCACATGCTCCTGCATCGACTTGTCGTAACCGAAGAAATACAGCGCCAGCGGGCGAGGACGGTCATTAATGTAATGGATCGCCTCATCCAGGTTGCCATAGCTGATGATCGGCAGAATCGGCCCGAAAATCTCATCCTGCATGATCTTCATATCCGGCGTGGTCTTCAGCGCCAGCGTAATCGGCATCTTGCGGGTGCCATCCTTCAGGTTCTCATTGGCCGGATTGATCTCAATCAGCTCGGCCCCTTTTTCCCGCGCATCCTCAAGATAGCCTTGCAGGCGGTCATACTGGCGTTCATTGATAATCGCCGTGTAGTCGTCATTGTCTCGCAGGCTCGGATACATCAACGCAAACTGATGGCGATACTCATCCACAAACGCCTGCACACGGTCTGCCGGGCACAACACATAATCCGGTGCCACACAGGTCTGGCCCGCATTCAGTGCCTTGCCGAAAGCGATACGCTGGGCGGCGTCTTCCATCGGAACATCCGGCGATACGACGGCAGGCGACTTGCCGCCCAGTTCCAGAGTCACCGGCGTGAGATTTTCCGCGGCTGCCCGCATCACCAGCTTGCCCACCGACGTGGAGCCGGTGAACAGAAGGTGATCGAAGGGCCGGCTGGAAAAGTCTGCGGCGACATCCGCCTCACCGTTAATCACACAGACCAGGTCCTCCGGAAACGCAGATTCGACAATCTCCTTGAACAAAGCAGAGGTGTGCGGCGTGAACTCCGACATCTTGATCATCGTACGGTTACCCGCAGCCAGTGAGGCCACCAACGGCCCAACGGCCAGATACAGAGGGTAGTTCCAGGGCACGATGACGCCCACAACACCCTTAGGCTGGTAGTGAACGCGGTTGCTGGCGGGCTGGAACAACACGGACACATGCCGCTTGGAGGGCTTCATCCAGCTTTCCAGGTTTTTCAGTGTGTAATTGATGCCCTGGATGGACGGCATCACTTCCGCAATCAGCGATTCGTCCTTCGAGCGACAGCTGAAGTCCCGGTCGATGGCGTCCAGTAACCGATCCTGATTGGACAGCAGTACGCGCTTGAGGCGCTTCAGATTTTCCTGACGCTCGGTCAGCGACGGCATCGGGTTGTTGCGAAACGCCTTCTTCTGGTCCTCAAACACACGGTGGGTGTGCTGGATGTGCTTCTTGCTTTCAGTCAGCTGGACAACGGTGGCTACCATATCGCTCTCTCCTCGCGGCCCCGGCCTGCCGGGTCGCCGCCCTTATTGTTCGTGGAGCCTGCGACAGCTCCGGAATGCGGTGGTGAAAAAGTATTCAGTTTGCGCTTGGGGCTATTATTAGAGTATATACTCTAGGTAGTCAAGCTGGCCCTGATGGCTGATCGGGCCATCCACGGATCGCAGCGCCAAAGCACAGGCACCCACACAACAACACGCATTGCTGAGCCTATGAAAACCCGAGACAAGATTCTTCTTTCGAGCCTTGATCTGTTCAACGAAAGGGGAGAGCGCAACGTAACCACCAACCATATCGCCGCCCACCTGGCGATATCGCCGGGCAACCTGTATTACCACTTCCGTAACAAGTCCGACATCATTTACGAGATCTTTCTCGAGTATGAAAAGCTGGTGGATTTTTACCTGGATATCCCGGAGAACCGGCCCATTACCCTGGATGACCTGACCTTTTATCTCGAATCGGTGTTCGATGGCCTTTGGAGCTATCGGTTTTTTCACCGCGACCTGGAATACCTGCTCGACAGTGACCAACGCCTGCGCCAGGACTATCGCGAGTTCACCAACCGCTGTCTGGCGGCGATCAGCCGGATATTCGAGAAGCTGGCGGAGGCGGGAATTATCGAGCCTCAGCCTGAAGAGCTGCGTTCCGCGATGTCCCTGAACGTATGGTTGGTCATTACCAACTGGATGGCTTTTCTGAAAACCGCCCACGCCTCTGAGGCCTCTGCGAGCCTGACTCTGACCGAGCTGAAGCAGGGCATCTATCAGGTGCTGACCCTGGAGATTCCCTATCTGACGGCGGATTACCGGGAGCAGGTGATGACGTTGCGGGAGAAGTATCGTCCGCGTTTGCCGGATGCGGCTGACGCATCGGTTTCAGGGCAGGGCGAACCCATCGGGAATCATTGAGGAACTTTTGATCAATTGGCGTGTCAATAGTTACGACATCGGGGATTCGGACATTCTCGGTGTCTCCTGAGTGAGTTCTCAGGTTTTAGCACGTCGCAAACCCTGACGTTTCACCGGCCTGTCTTCTGGCAGGTCGGCTTTTTATGCCAGCCCTCCCCTCATAACCCCAAACCGACCTTCCATTGCATCCTTGTCAGAGCGTTTTAAATCCAATAGACTCGTAAATGTTACCGGTAACATATGCCGGCACAAAAACAATCAGGAGATACCAATATGTTCCCGACAAGACTCGCAGCTGGCCTTCTGTCAGCCACCCTGGCGTGCAATGCCCTTGCCGCCGATTTCAACTTCAAGTTCCAGTCTTCAGATCCTTCCGGCGTCAAGAACTTCGAGATCCAGCAGGCGTGGGCCGACCGGGTAGAAGCGATGACCGGTGGTCGTGTCGAGATTGACCTGCTGCCGGTGGGCAGCGTTGTCAGCCACACCGAAACCCTCGGCGCCATGAAAATGGGCGTGTTGGATGGCCATATTTCCGTGACCGGGTATTTCTCGGGAAAGGATCCTGCATTCGGCCTGATCGGTAACACCGTTGGCGCCTGGTCCAGCCCGGACCAGCTCATTGACTACATCAACCATGGTGGCGGTTATGAGTTGATGAACGAGCTCTACAAGCCCTATGGCGTGAAATTTGTCGGCGGTGGCGGTACCGGCGTGGAGTCGTTTGTGTCGAAAAAACCGCTTGATGGCGTCGAGGATCTCAAGGGGCTGAAGATGCGCGCACCGGAAGGGCTGGTGCAGTCTGTCTTTGCCGCCGCTGGCGCATCCCCCGTAAACCTGCCAGGGTCCGAGGTCTACACGGCGTTGAGCAAGGGTGTGATTGATGCCGCGGACTACACCGTGTTCTCCACCAACCATGAGGCCGGCCTGAACGAGATTGCACCGCACCCGGTCAATCCTGGTTTCCATTCGCTGCCATTGATTGAAATCGCGATGGACCTCAAGGAGTGGAACAAGCTGCCAGAGGACATCCAGGCCATCATGACGGTATCCGCCCGTGACTTTGCCCAGGACATCAGCACTCAGTTGGCGATGGCCGATCGTGAAGCCGTCAACGAAGCCCGGGCCAACCCGGACATTACCATCCACGACTGGTCCGCTGAGGAGCGTCGGAAGTTCCGCACCATCGCCCGTGACCAGTGGCAGGTCTACGCAGAGCAGTCGCCCAATGCCGAGAAGGTCTACCAATCGGTGACTGAGTACCTGGAGTCCCAGGGCCTCCTCTAAAACAGGTTCCCTCGATATCAGCCTCCGGGCGCCCTATGGCCCCGGAGCGAGGAGTTCATTATGTCCGTTGAAAACAACACAGATGCCCCGGCGTCCGGTTCTGATCGCGAAGATATCCAGCCTGATAAGGGCGAGGATGTCGGGTTTACCTGGCTGGACAAGGCCATTGTCTGGCTTGGCAAGAGGTTGAGCCTGGTCTTTGCCGCGATTGTAGTGGTGTCGTTCTACGAGATTGTCCGCCGTTATGTGTTTGATTCCCCCACGCTCTGGGTGCACGAAACCGTGACCTTTGCCGGTGCCACGCTGTTTGTCATTGGCGGGCTTTATGCCCTGGCTACCGATCGACACGTGCGTATTGTATTGATTTATGACGCCGTCTCTCACCGTGCCCAGCGATGGTTGCGGGTCGTCCACCACCTGCTGGGACTTGCCTTCTGCGGCATGCTGCTGTTCGCCAGTTGGTCGATGGCGACCGAAGCCGTGCTGGCGCCCTGGGGTGGCTGGCGACTGGAAACCTCCGGCTCCGCCTGGAACCCGCCGTTTCCCGCGCTGCTGAAGGTGGTCATCCTGGTTGCGGTGGCGGTCATGACGCTTCAGTTCCTGTTGCACCTTATTCGTGACCTTCGTGGCAAGGGAGATAAATGATGTTTGAACTGGCCTCCCTTGGTATCGGCTATGGCAGCCTGTTGATGCTTGTCATGCTGATTGTATTGCTCCTGACCGGTATGCAGTTGGCGTTTGCCACCGGTCTGGTCGCTCTTGTGTTCGCGCTCGGTTGGTTTGGCCCGGATGCCCTGCCCATTGTCAGCAGCCGTCTGTACAGCTTTATCGGCAACTATGTGTTCCTGGCGGTGCCGATGTTCGTGTTGATGGCCTCGCTGCTGGATCATTCCGGCATTGCCCGGGACCTGTTCGATGCCATGGCCCGCCTGGGTCGCAAACTCCGAGGTGGTGTGGCCATCCAGACGCTGGTGGTGGCGGTGATCCTCGCCTCCATGTCCGGTGTGATCGGTGGCGAGACGGTGTTGCTGGGCATCCTGGCGCTGCCGCAAATGCTGCGCCTCGGATACGACCGCAAACTTGCCATCGGCACCACCTGTGCCGGTGGGGCACTCGGCACCATGCTGCCTCCCAGTATCGTACTGATTATCTACGGGCTGACCGCCAACGTGTCCATCGGCGATCTCTTCAAAGGGGCTTTCTTGCCCGCACTGATACTGGCGCTGCTCTATATGGGGTATGTGTTGATCCGGGTTTGGCTGAAGCCGGAGATGGCGCCGCTGCCCTCGGATCAGGACACACCTGAAACACCAATGCCGAATTTCTTCAAGGCACTGCTGTTTCCCCTGCTGTCCGTGGTTGTGGTGCTGGGCAGCATCTATGGCGGTGTGGCGTCGGTCACGGAAGCCTCGGCCCTGGGTGTGATGGGTATTGCCATCAGCACCTGGATTCGTGGTGAGCTGTCCCTTGCCATGGTGCGCAAGGCCACCATCAGCACGCTGCGGGTGTGCGGCATGATTATCTGGATTGGTATCGGCGCAACCGCTCTGGTGGGCGTCTACAACCTCATGGGCGGTATCGATTTCGTCCGCGACATGGTTTTCGCCGTCAGCGGTGGCCATGGCCTGACGACGATCCTGTTCATGATGCTGATCCTGCTCATCCTGGGTATGTTCCTGGACTGGGTCGGCGTTGCCTTGCTCACCATGCCGATCTTCGTGCCGATTGTGACGGAACTGGGCTATAGCCCGATCTGGTTCGGGGTGGTGTTCTGCATGAACATGCAGGTGTCCTTCCTGTCACCGCCGTTTGGCCCGGCGGCCTTCTATCTCAAGACCGTGACGCCAAAAGACATCTCCCTGGGGGAGATCTTCCGTGCCCTGCTGCCGTTTATCGCGCTTCAGGTGGTCGCCCTTGGTCTGCTGATTGTGTTCCCTCAATTGGCGCTATGGTGGCAGTGACATGAGTGAAAGGATGACACCAAAGACACCAAAAATCGTGGTGATGGGCGTGTCCGGGTGTGGCAAAAGCCTCACCGGGGCCAGGCTTGCACAGGAAATCGGCGTTCCGTTTTTCGACGCGGACGATTACCACAGCCGTGCCAACGTGGAGAAAATGGCAGCCGGTATTCCGCTGACCGATGAGGATCGTCTCGGTTGGCTGGATGACCTCGCCAAGTTGATCCGGCGGGAGGAGGGTGGCCTGGTGCTGGCCTGTTCCGCCTTGAAGCGCGTCTACCGCAAGCGTTTGCAGGGGGGCAGCCCGGAAACCCGGTTCGTTTATCTCAAGGGGGATTTTGAAACCATCTGGGCGCGCCACTCCAGCCGAACCGATCATTACTTCAATGGTCACGCGATGCTGGAGAGCCAGTTCCATTTGCTGGAGGAGCCGGGGCCGGGTGAAAACGCGGTGGCCGTCGATGTCTCCGGTACGCCGGAGCAAGTGATCCGTCACTGCCTTGTCGGGCTCGGGTATGATAGGCCTCTTTGAACGTTCTGGCTGGAGCCGTAAATGGTAAAGAACAAACGTCCCACATTGCAGGACATTGCGGACCGGGTTGGTGCTACCAAGATGACGGTCAGCCGTTGCCTTCGTGGCGCAGACAATGTCTCCAAGCCCATGCGGGAGCGGATCTTTGCCGAAGCCGAAGCACTGGGGTATATCCCCAATCGCGCGCCGGACCTGTTGTCCAAGTCCACCAGCCACGCCATTGGTGTGTTGCTTCCGTCCCTGACCAACCAGGTCTTTGCGGATGTGATCAAGGGTGTGGAAGCGGTTACCGAGCCCGCCGGTTACCACCTGATGCTGTCTCACTACGGCTATAGCCCCGAGATTGAGGAGCGCAGCCTGTCATCGCTGCTGTCCTACAACGTGGATGGCGTGATTCTTTCCGAGAGCCAGCACACGGGCCGCACGCTGAGGATGCTTCAGACCGCTGGGGTGCCCACCGTGGAAATCATGGACACGCATTCGGCCCCGTTCGAGCAGGCTGTCGGGTTTGATAACGTCAGCGCGGCTTATGACATGGTGCGGGAGATGATCCGGCTTGGACGCAGGCGCGTGGTCTATCTCGCCGTGCGGCTGGATGCCCGTACCCTGCAACGTCAGGAAGGGTACAGCCGGGCAATGGAAGAGCAGGGGCTGACGCCAGTCACCCTGCGCAGCGAGCAACGCTCGTCTTTTAGTGTGGGTGCCACCCTGATGGCGCGGATACTGGAGGAGAATCCGGACGTTGACGGCATCTTCTGCACCAACGATGACGTTGCGATTGGTGCGTTTTTCGAGTGTCAGCGCCGGGGTATTCCGGTGCCAGAGCG
>NZ_LSMM01000030.1:0-59980 GCF_001566815.1 Marinobacter sp. Hex_13 | reverse complement strand
CCAGAGCCAGAGCCAGAGCCAGAGCCAGAGCCAGAGCCAGAGCCAGAGCCAGAGCCAGAGCCAGAGCCAGAGCCAGAGCCAGAGCCAGAGCCAGAGCCAGAGCCCGGTTTCTCTCCCTCCCGTCCATCTGCATTTATGGATCTTGAGAGCGTAAGGGCGCGTGAAGGCTGGACAGTTCAATTGATTGCCGGGAACCAGGAACAAACGGTGCTGAATCTGATGGATCGGTACGCGTCCGTTTCCGGTATACTCTATACCTATACCCAGAGGCAGGGGCAGGACTGGTTTGTTGGCTTCTACGGCGAGTTTTCCTCGCGTGATGAGGCCCGAAAAGCCGTTGAGCGTCTCCCCCAGGCCCTGCGGGACCAGTCTCCCTGGATCAGGCAATCACGCGATTTCTGATTGTCGGTGCCTGCCTTTTTTTCGTATTTTATTCTATAAAAACAATAACCTGAGCCTTTGTTTCATGGTGTGTGCTGTCTAACGCAGTACGCGTATTGAACGTGCTTGCCCCCTAAAATAAAAACGCTTTGGTTTGAGTACGTATTTCTACGCGTGTAAAATAGTCAGCCCCCATTTTCAGTGTCGAAGGGTGAGTTTATTGTCTGTTTACCAATAACCCTTTGATTGAAAAGCATTTCTACGCGAGAGAACGCTTATGATGACAGGTTTGTATCATCCCGACGAATTCAGGGACAACTGCGGCTTCGGTCTGATCGCCCATATGAAGGGCGAGGCCAGCCACAAGTTGTTGCAAACTGCCATCGAGTCACTGACCTGCATGACCCACCGTGGTGGTATCGCTGCAGACGGAAAGACCGGCGATGGTTGTGGCCTCCTGATCCAGAGCCCGGATGCCTTTTTGCGCAAGGCCGCCAAAGCGGAATTTGGCAGAGAGCCTGAAGAGCTGTTCGCTGTGGGCCAGGTATTCCTTAATCCGGATGAGAACAAGGCGGCTGCCGGCCGTGCTGCCGTGGAAAAGCGCCTGGCAGAGCAGGGCCTGGAAATCATGGGTTGGCGGAAGGTGCCTACGGACGACAGTTGCCTTGGGCCGATGGCGCTCGACTGTTTGCCCTGGATTGAGCAGGTGTTTGTGGTTCCCGCCGGTAAAACCGAGCAGGAATTCGCCATCGCGCTGTTTGTTGGCCGTCGCCACGCTGAGCGGGACATGGCCGATGACTCCGAATTCTATATCTGTAGCCTGTCTCACCGCACCTTGGCCTACAAGGGCCTGATGATGCCTGCGGACCTGGCGAACTTCTACAAGGACCTGGGTGATCCGGATCTGCAGACCGCTATCTGTGTCTTCCACCAGCGCTTTTCCACCAACACCATGCCGCGTTGGCCGCTGGCGCAGCCTTTCCGCTATCTCGCCCACAATGGGGAGATCAATACCGTTGACGGCAACCGTAACTGGGCAATTGCCCGTGCCGCCAAATTCAGCGCACCGGAACTGCCGGACCTACAGACGCTGCAGCCGCTGGTTAACCTGACGGGCTCAGATTCTTCCAGCATGGACAATATGCTGGAAGTGCTGCTGGCCGGTGGTGTTGACCTGTTCCGTGCCGTGAGAATGATGATCCCGCCTGCCTGGCAGAATGTGGATACCATGGATTCCGAGTTGCGGGCATTCTATGAGTACAACTCCATGCATATGGAGCCGTGGGATGGGCCAGCTGGCCTGGTTCTCTCCGACGGTCGCTATGCCGTCTGTATGCTGGATCGGAACGGACTTCGCCCGGCTCGCTGGGTAATCACCAAAGACGACTTCATTACCCTGGCGTCCGAGATCGGCACCTATGACTATAAGCCCGAAGACGTGGTGGCCAAGGGACGTGTGGGTCCGGGGCAAATGCTTGCTATTGATACCGAGTCCGGCGAAGTCCTGCATACGAAAGACGTGGATAATCGCCTGAAGTCGGCCCAGCCCTACAAGCGCTGGCTGCGGGAGAACTCCCTGCGGGTTGAAACCACGCTGAATCAGGACACACCTGACTTCAAACTGATGCAGTCCGACGAGCTCCACATACACCAGAAGATGTTCATGATTTCCTACGAGGAGCGTGATCAGGTGCTGCGTCCATTGGCTGAAAACAGTCAGGAAGCAGTAGGGTCGATGGGGGACGATACGCCCATGGCCGTGCTTTCGAGCCGTGTCCGGCATGTGGCTGACTACTTCCGTCAGAAATTTGCCCAGGTGACCAATCCGGCCATCGATCCGCTCCGGGAGTCCATCGTGATGTCCCTGGAAACGTGCATCGGCGCGGAACGTAACGTGTTCGAGGAAACGCCCGAGCACGCCAACCGGATCATCCTTACAACACCGGTGCTTTCGCCGGCCAAGTACCTGAAAATTGCCAACAATGATCGGCCCGGATTCGAAGTTGCTCGAATCAACATGAGCTACAGCCCGGAGTTGGGGCTTGAGCAGGCTGTGCGTAACGTGTGCGACGAGGCTGAGCAGGCAGTCCGCAGTGGCAAGGTCATCCTGATCCTGACCGACAAGGATCTGAAAGAAGGTGAGCTGCCGGTCAACGCCATGATGGCAACCGGCGCCGTTCACCATCACCTGGTCAAGAAAGGCCTCCGGTGTGACTCCAACATCCTGGTTGAAACCGGTTGGGCCCGCGATCCGCACCAGTTTGCTGTGTTGTTTGGTTTTGGTGCTACGGCGGTCTATCCGTACCTGGCGTACCAGGTGCTTAACGACCTGATTCGCACTGGCGAACTGATGATGGACCCCATTGATGCGAAGAATAACTATCGCAAGGGCGTCAACAAGGGCCTGCTGAAGATCCTTTCCAAGATGGGGATTTCCACCATCACCTCCTACCGGGGCGCGCAGTTGTTTGAGGCGATCGGATTGGCGGACGACGTAGTGGATCTGTGTTTCAAAGGTGTTCCCAGCCGTATCCAGGGCGCCGGTTTCTTTGATTTCCAGCAGGATCAGGAACAGCTGGCGGGTGTGGCCTGGAAGCATCGCAAGCCTATCAGCCAGGGCGGCCTGTTGAAGTATGTCCACGGCCAGGAGTACCACGCATTCAACCCGGATGTGGTGGGTAAGCTCCAGGAAGCCGTGACCAGTGGTGATTACGGGGAGTACATGGAGTATGCCGGGCTGGTTAACGAGCGCCCGGTGTCCACGCTTAGGGATCTTCTGGGGTTCCGCAAGGACATCAAGGCGATTGATCTGTCCGAGGTAGAGCCGGTGGAGAATATCTTCCCGCGCTTCGACTCGGCGGCCATGTCCCTGGGTGCGTTGTCCCCTGAGGCACACGAAGCCCTGGCAGTGGCCATGAACACTCTGGGTGGCCGATCAAACTCCGGAGAGGGGGGCGAAGATCCAGCCCGTTATGGCACGGAGAAACGTTCCAAGATCAAGCAGGTGGCTTCTGGCCGCTTCGGCGTCACCGCAGAATACCTGCGCAGTGCCGATGTCATGCAGATCAAGGTGGCCCAGGGTGCCAAGCCCGGTGAGGGAGGTCAGCTACCCGGTGGAAAGGTCAATGACCTGATTGCCCGCCTGCGCTATTCAGTGCCCGGCGTGACGCTGATCTCGCCGCCACCGCACCACGATATCTATTCGATCGAGGATCTCGCGCAGTTGATCTTCGATCTCAAGCAAGTCAATCCAAGTGCGCTGGTTTCCGTGAAACTGGTATCGGAGCCTGGGGTAGGCACCATCGCTGCCGGTGTGGCGAAAGCCTACGCGGACCTGATTACGGTTTCCGGCTACGACGGTGGTACAGCGGCTAGCCCGTTGACCTCGATCCGTTACGCCGGTTCGCCCTGGGAACTGGGCCTGAGTGAAACCCAGCAGGCGCTGCGCGCCAACGACCTGCGGGGCAAGATCCGCCTGCAGACCGATGGCGGTATCAAGACCGGCCTGGATGTGGTCAAGGGCGCTATTCTGGGCGCCGAAAGCTTCGGGTTCGGCACCACACCAATGGTTGCCCTGGGTTGTAAGTACCTGCGTATCTGTCATCTGAACAACTGTGCCACCGGCGTCGCGACCCAGAACGAGCACCTGCGGGAGGAACACTTCAAGGGCACGGTTGAAATGGCGATGAACTTCTTCCGGTTCGTTGCGACCGAGACCCGGGAGTGGATGGCCAAGCTGGGCGTCCGCAACCTGGAGGAGCTGGTAGGGCGTGTTGATCTGCTGGAGCGTCTGCCCGGCGACACCCCACGCCAGAAGAAGCTGGATCTGACGCGTCTGTTATCGAACGACCATATCCCGGCGGACAAGCCCAACACCTGTCAGGTTGAGCGCAATCATCCGTTTGACGAAGGCAAGCTTGCCGAGCAGATGGTGAAGGACACTGCGGATGCGATAGCCGGCAAGTCTGGCGGTACCTGGTCTTATAAGGTCACCAACTGTGACCGGTCGATTGGCGCTCGCCTGTCGGGAGAGATTGCCCAGTTGCACGGTAACCAGGGCATGGTCTCGGCGCCCATCACTCTGGATCTGACTGGCACTGCCGGCCAGAGCTTCGGTGTCTGGAACGTGGGCGGTCTCAACCTGCTTCTGGAAGGCGATGCCAACGACTATGTCGGCAAAGGCATGACCGGCGGCAAGCTGGTGATCCGGCCGCCATCCGGCAGTGACTTTAAAACCCAGGATACCTCGATTGTCGGTAACACCTGCCTCTATGGTGCAACCGGTGGCAAACTGTTTGCCGCTGGCACCGCCGGTGAGCGCTTTGGTGTTCGTAACTCCGGCGCCCATGCAGTGGTAGAAGGCGTGGGCGATCACTGCTGTGAATACATGACAGGCGGCCTGATCACGGTTCTTGGCAGCACTGGTCATAACTTTGGTGCCGGCATGACGGGCGGTTTTGCCTATGTGCTGGACTTGAACAACACCTTTGTGGACAAGTACAACCATGAACTGGTCGAGATTCAGCGGATATCCAGCGAGGAAATGGAGTCCTACCGTAATCACCTGCGCGGTGTGGTCCGCGAGCACATTTCTGAAACCGCGAGCGAGTGGGCAGAGCATATTCTTGACAATTTCGATGACTACATTGGCCGCTTCTGGCTGGTCAAACCCAAGGCGGCGAACCTTCGCAGCCTGCTGGCCAGCACCCGGGCACGTCCAGAGTAAAGGCGGTTGAAACAGGTAGAGGGCATTGCTGGAGAGGCAGTGCCCGCGTCGAAATTGAGTCTGATGAGAGCGTCACAATGAAAGAACGACTGAGTAACGACTTCCAGTTTGTCGAAGTAGGGCGTGTCGACCCGAAAAAAGTACCGGCAAAGAAGCGCAAAAAAGAGTTTGGTGAAATCTATCACCAATTCACCCAGGATAATGCCGCGTCGCAGTCGCATCGTTGCCTGGAGTGCGGCAATCCGTATTGTGAGTGGAAGTGCCCGGTACACAACTACATCCCGAACTGGCTGAAGCTTGTGTCGGAAGGCAACATCATGAGGGCAGTTGAGCTCTGTCACCAGACCAACTCCCTGCCGGAAGTCTGTGGTCGCGTTTGCCCCCAGGATCGGCTGTGTGAAGGGGCCTGTACCCTGAACGATGGCTATGGTGCGGTAACCATCGGGTCGGTGGAAAAGTACATTACCGATACGGCCTTTGCTCTGGGCTGGAAGCCGGATATGTCTGCCGTCAAATGGACCGACAAAAAAGTGGCCGTGATCGGTGCCGGCCCGGCTGGCCTTGGCTGTGCCGACGTTCTGGTGCGCAACGGTGTAAAACCGGTGGTGTTTGATATATACCCGGAAATTGGCGGCCTGCTGACCTTCGGGATTCCCGAGTTCAAGCTTGAGAAGTCGGTCATGACCCGTCGCCGCAAGGTGTTCGAGGAAATGGGCGTGGATTTCCGCCTGTCCACAGAGGTGGGCAAGGATGTGATGATGGCCGACATTCTCGAGGAGTACGACGCTGTCTTCATGGGCATGGGCACCTACACCTACATGAAAGGCGGTTTCCCGGGCGAGGATCTGCCAGGCGTTCATGATGCACTGCCGTTCCTGGTCTCAAACGTGAATCGTCGTCTTGGGTTCGAGAAAGACGCCGACGATTTCATCGACATGAAAGGCAAGCGAGTGGTCGTACTCGGTGGCGGCGATACCGCCATGGACTGTAACCGCACCTCGATTCGTCAACAGGCAGCGAGTGTTACCTGTGCCTATCGCCGTGACGAACAGAACATGCCGGGTTCACGTCGGGAAGTGTCCAACGCCAAGGAAGAGGGCGTTAAGTTCATGTTCAACCGTCAACCGATCGCCATTATTGGCGAAGACCGGGTTGAGGGAGTCAAGGTGGTTCAGACTCGCCTCGGCGAGCCCGACGAAAACGGCCGTCGTCGTCCGGAAGTGGTCGCTGGCAGTGAGGAAGTGATTCCGGCCGATGCAGTTCTGGTGGCCTTCGGATTCCGTCCGAGCCCGGCCGACTGGTTTGACGAGTTGAAGGTAAACACCGACGACTCTGGCCGTGTCAGCGCTCCGGAGGAAGTGGAGTTCGGCTTCCAGACCAGCAATCCCAAGATATTTGCCGGTGGCGATATGGTCCGTGGTTCGGATCTGGTCGTAACGGCTATCTGGGAGGGTCGCCAGGCGGCGGAAGGTATCATGGATTACCTGGATATCTGACAGCCCCAGGTTTCATCTGGATCAGAGGGCAGCTCGCTGATGGCGGGCTGCCCTTTTTTATTGCCACAAACCGGGTATCATTGCCCTTCTAAACTTTGACAGACAGCAGACTGGGAATGCTATGACCGAGCTGAAAAATGACCGTTTCCTGCGTGCGCTGATGCGTCAGCCCGTTGATCGCACGCCAGTGTGGATGATGCGCCAGGCAGGTCGATACCTGCCGGAATACCGCGCGACTCGGGCCAAAGCCGGAGACTTTCTCAGTCTGTGCAAAAACACACCGCTGGCCTGTGAAGTGACGTTACAGCCGTTGGAGCGGTTCCCGCTGGACGCTGCCATCCTGTTTTCAGACATCCTCACCATTCCTGATGCGCTGGGGCTTGGCCTGTACTTCGAAACTGGCGAGGGCCCGAAATTCCGTAACACTGTCCGCTCCGCTGCCGACGTAGCCGCGTTGCCCAAAATCAATGCGGAAGTAGACCTGGATTACGTGATGAATGCCGTGTCCACCATCCGTGGCGCACTTAATGGCAGCGTTCCGCTGATCGGCTTCTCTGGCAGTCCCTGGACGCTTGCCACGTACATGATTGAAGGTGGTTCCTCCAAGGACTTCCGCGAGGCCAAGAAGCTGATGTACGGCCAGCCGGAGGTGATGCATCAGTTGCTGGACCATTTGGCGGATTCTGTGATTGATTACCTGAACGGACAGATTCGAGCCGGCGCCCAGGCGGTCCAGATCTTCGATACCTGGGGCGGCGTGCTGAGTAGTTGGGCGTATCAGGAGTTTTCCCTCAACTACATGAAAAAAATCGTCGCCGGCCTGATTCGAGAGAACGACGGGCGTCGCGTACCCGTTATCCTGTTCACAAAGAATGGCGGCCAGTGGCTGGAGTCGATAGCGGAATCCGGTGCTGACGCGGTCGGTCTGGACTGGACAACGGATATCGGCAAAGCCCGTGCTCGCATTGGCGATCAGGTTGCCCTGCAGGGCAACATGGATCCGGCCATGCTTTACGCGCCGCCGGAGCGGATTCGCCAGGAAGTGGCCGATATCCTGTCCCGCTACGGCACCGGCCCGGGCCATATCTTCAACCTCGGGCACGGCATTACCCCGGACGTTGATCCGGAGCACGCCGGGGCGTTTATCCGTGCGGTGACTGAGCTGAGTCCGGAGTATCACCTGCAAAACTGATGGTTGGGAGTAGCGGGCGGTTATTGGGGCTTTCCAGAACACGCCCGTAAATACGTCCATGTAGGGCTCGGTCGCGCCATCCCTGGCGCTCCACGGTTTTGGAAAGCCCCAACAACCGCCCTCTGTCCGACTTCTGCGTTAACGCTCCGCAGAGCCTCTGTTTGGTGTTAGCGCTAGATAGAAGCTTCTGTGCGGTCTATAGTCATAACAGACGAGACCGGTCAATAGGAGTAACCCTTGCCAACCAAAGCCCCCGAAAAACGCCGCTTCCACAGAATCTCCTTCGATGCCGAATGCGAACTGCATTGGCAGGACGAAGTGTGGGTGAGTGAAGTGCTGGATATTTCACTGAAGGGCGTGCTGGTAAAGCGGCCGTTGGAGTGGAGGGTTCCGCTGAAGCAGCCTTGCGAAGTGATCATCCATCTCGACGATCACGAAACCGGGATCGTGATGGCGGTGGAGTTACGGCACATTGAGGAAGAGCGGTTGGGGTTCAAATGCCAATATATCGATCTTGAAAGTGCGACCCACCTAAAACGCCTGGTGGAACTGAATCTGGGGGACCAAGCGTTATTGGAGAGGGAGTTTGCACATCTGATTGATTGAGGCTAGGGATTTCCGGAGGTAACTGCGAAGCTGGTAGGCAGGATTGGAAGGGCCTTTCCAAAAATGTGCGGAGCCATGGATGGCGGAGCCCAAGCGCACATGGATGTGCTTGAAGCGTTTTTTGGAAAGGCCCTTCCAATCCTGCCCGGCACCAAAAAACCAGGCTAGAAACCAAGTCTCAAAGCTCCTCCAAAGCCGACAACGCATCACTAAGCTTGGTCACGGGAATAACCTTCATCCCCTCAATAGCCTTACGAGGCGCATTAGACTTAGGCACCAAAGCGCGGGTAAACCCATGCTTGGCAGCTTCGTAAATGCGCTCTTGGCCACTGGGCACCGGCCGAATCTCACCAGAAAGGCCAACCTCACCGAAGATCACCAGATCCTGGGGCAGGGCACGGTCGCGGAAGGACGACACGATGGCCGCAAGCAGCGCCAAATCCGCACTGGTCTCGTTAACCTTCACGCCGCCCACCACATTCACAAACACATCCTGATCCGACACATGCATGCCACCATGGCGATGCAGCACCGCCAGCAGCATCGCCAGCCGGTTCTGATCCAGGCCCACAGCAACGCGTCTCGGATATCCCCCCTGGGCCATATCCACCAGCGCCTGAATCTCCACCAGCATAGGCCGAGTGCCTTCCCAGACCACCATCACCACGCTGCCGGGAGCTGCCTCCTCGCCGCGGTTCAGGAAGATGGCACTGGGGTTCTTCACTTCCTTCAGGCCCTGTTCCAGCATCGCAAACACGCCCAGTTCGTTAACCGCGCCAAAGCGGTTCTTGATGCCCCTCAGGGTGCGGTAACGGCTATCGCTGGAGCCTTCCAGCAGGATGGAGCAGTCGATCATATGCTCCAGTACTTTCGGCCCAGCCAGGCTGCCATCCTTGGTAACGTGGCCCACCAGGAATAGAATGGTGCCGGTCTGTTTGGCAAAGCGGGTCAGGTAAGCTGCGCTTTCGCGAACCTGGGAGACACTGCCTGGAGCGGATTCCGACTCGGCGACATGCATAACCTGGATGCTGTCCACCACCAGAATGCGCGGCTTTTCAGCCTCGGCAACCTGCATGACCCGCTCGACACTCGTTTCCGAGAGCATCTTCAGGTCTTTGGTGGGCAGCCCCAGGCGCTTGGCGCGCATGGCGACCTGTTGCAGCGATTCCTCGCCTGTGACGTACAGGGCTGGAACGCTGGACGCCAGGTGGCAGACCGCCTGAAGCAAGAGGGTGCTCTTGCCAGCGCCAGGATGGCCGCCCATCAGGATGGCGGAACCTTCCACAAGCCCGCCGCCCAGAACGCGGTCAAACTCCTGCATGCCGGAGCTGATGCGCGGCTGTTCGGCAAGGCTGACGTCGTCAAGGCTTTTTACCTCTGAGAGACTGCCCGCAAAGCCCTCAAAGCGGGCGCCGCGGGCACCCTTGGCGTTGCCGCCACTGATGCCGCGGACCTCGCTGATCGTATTCCAGGCCTGGCAGGCGGTGCATTGCCCCTGCCACTTTGAATAATCTGCGCCGCATTCGGAGCAGACATAGGCGGTTTTTGCTTTTGCCATCAGGCCAGCTTCTTATACTTCATGCGCTGAGGCACCATGGCAGAGTCGCCCTTCCGCTTCTTGTGATCCTCATCGTATTCGCTGAAGTTGCCTTCGAAGTAGACCACTTCACCATCGTCCTCAAACGCCAGGATGTGAGTGGCCACACGGTCCAGGAACCAGCGGTCGTGCGAGATCACCAAAGCGGAGCCTGGGAAGTTGAGCAGGGCTTCCTCCAGGGCACGCAGGGTTTCCACGTCGAGATCGTTGGTCGGTTCGTCCAACAGCAGCACGTTGCCACCTTCCTTGAGCAGTTTCGCCAGGTGCAGGCGGTTGCGTTCACCGCCCGACAAGTCGGCCACACGCTTCTGCTGGTCGGAGCCCTTGAAGTTGAAACGACCTACATAGGCTCGCGACGGGGTTTCGTAGTTACCGATCTTGATAATATCGTTGCCGTCGCTGAGCTCTTCCCAGACGGTGTTGTCGCCGTTCAGGTCCCGCATCTGGTCCACGTAGGCCAGTTTTACGGTTTCACCGACTGTGATGGTGCCGGAATCGGGCTTGTCGTAGTCGCCGATCATCCGGAACAGCGTGGACTTGCCCGCGCCGTTGCCACCGATGATGCCAACGATCGCACCCGGGGGCACACTGAGCGAGACGTCTTCGTAGAGCAGGCGGTCATCGAAGGACTTGCTGATGCCATCGATCTCAATCACCTTGTCACCCAGGCGAGGGCCTGGTGGGATGTATAGTTCGTTGGTTTCGTTGCGCTTCTGGAATTCCTGGGAGCTCATTTCCTCGAAGCGGGCCAGGCGGGCCTTGCTCTTGGACTGGCGGCCCTTGGCGTTACTGCGCACCCATTCCAGCTCGTGTTTGATGGTCTTCTGGCGAGACGCTTCCTGTTTGGCTTCAACTTCCAGGCGCTTTTCCTTGTTTTCCAGCCACTGGCTGTAATTGCCCTCAAACGGAATGCCCTGGCCGCGGTCCAGTTCCAGAATCCAGCCGGCCACGTTGTCCAGGAAGTAGCGGTCGTGGGTGATGGCAACCACGGTGCCGGTGTAGTCGTGCAGGAAGCGTTCCAACCAGGCTACAGATTCGGCATCCAGATGGTTGGTGGGCTCGTCCAGCAACAGCATGTCCGGGCTGGACAGCAGCAGACGGCACAGCGCCACGCGGCGGCGCTCACCGCCGGAGAGGTTTTTTACCATGGCGTCCCAGGCCGGCAGGCGAAGGGCATCGGCCGCCACTTCCATCTTGCGCTCAATATCGTGGCCGTCGGAAGCCTGTATAAAGGCTTCCAGTTCGCCCTGTTTCTTGGCGAGGGCATCAAAGTCGGCATCCGGCTCGGCATAGGCGGCATAGACCTGATCCAGCTCCGCCAGTGCGTCATGGACGCCCGAGACCGCCTCATCGACGATTTCCTTGACGGTCTTGGCGTCGTCCAGTTCCGGTTCCTGGGGCAGGTAGCCGACGTTGATGCCGGGTTGGGGGCGGGCCTCACCAATGTAATCCTGGTCGATACCGGCCATAATACGTAGCAAAGTAGATTTACCAGCGCCGTTCAGGCCCAGTACGCCGATTTTCGCGCCTGGGAAAAAGCTCAGGGAAATGTCTTTGAGGATTTCACGCTTGGGCGGAACCACCTTGCCCACGCGGTTCATGGTGTATACGTATTGCGCCATGTGTCGGAATCCTTCTTGCGAGTGTAAGTGTCGGAATTACTGATGATGTCTGACTAAGTCCGTCGGTCAGGGCGATCCGGGATCGTCAAAATCAAGGATGATTTTGTCGAGCGTACAGGGACGTATTCACAGCGTATCCCGGATCGCCCTGACCGATGGCCGTAACGCCAATAGCTAGTAGCCGCAACCAATGAATATTGACCGAGTAAGGTATCGAAACCAACCGGGGATAGCAATTGAGCAAAAAGCGCAGGCGGCGGCGTGTCGGTATCTGCGGACGGCATAAAGGGTGATTTTTTACCCATTTGTAAGATAGAATAGCGGCCCATTTTTTCGGGCAGCTAAGCACATAGGGGCAGCGCATCCATGTTTAATCGTGATATGAAAATCGCCGGTTTTGACGACGAGCTCTGGAACGCCATTCAGGCGGAAGAGAAACGCCAGGAGGCTCATATCGAGCTGATCGCGTCTGAGAACTATACCAGCCCCCGGGTGATGGAAGCCCAGGGTAGTGCGCTGACCAACAAGTATGCCGAAGGCTATCCCGGCAAACGTTATTACGGCGGCTGTGAGTTTGTCGACATCGCCGAGGACCTGGCCATCAGCCGGGCCAAAGAATTGTTTGGTGCTGCCTACGCCAATGTGCAGCCGCATTCCGGCTCACAGGCCAACTCTGCCGTATTCATGGCGCTGCTCAAGCCGGGTGATACGGTTCTGGGCATGAGCCTGGCCCACGGTGGGCACCTGACCCATGGTGCCAGCGTCAACTTCTCCGGCAAGATCTACAACGCCGTCCAGTATGGCCTGAACCCGGACACGGGGCTGATCGATTACGATGAGGTGGAAAGCCTTGCCGTTGAGCACAAACCCAAGATGATCATCGCCGGTTTCTCAGCCTACTCCCAGGAGCTGGACTTTGCCCGGTTCCGCGCGATTGCCGATAAGGTTGGCGCCTATCTGTTTGTGGACATGGCCCACGTGGCAGGTCTTGTGGCTGCTGGTGTTTATCCAGACCCGGTACCTCATGCCCACGTGGTTGCGACGACTACCCATAAGACCCTGCGTGGCCCCCGTGGTGGTTTGATCCTGGCCTGTGACGATGCCGACTTGCAGAAAAAGCTTAACTCCGCTGTATTCCCTGGCGGCCAGGGCGGCCCCTTGATGCACGTTATTGCTGCCAAGGCGATTTGTTTCAAGGAAGCCATGAGCGACGAGTTCAAGGTGTATCAGAAACAGGTGATCAAGAATGCCAAGGCCATGGCTGAGGTGTTTGTGTCCCGCGGATTCGATGTGATTTCCGGTGGTACAGAGAATCACCTGTTCCTGGTCAGCCTGATCAAGCAGGACATCACCGGTAAGGATGCAGACGCAGCCCTGGGCCGAGCGCACATCACCGTGAACAAGAACGCAGTACCTAACGATCCGCGTTCGCCGTTCGTCACCTCCGGCCTGCGCATCGGTACGCCCGCGGTGACCACTCGTGGTTTCGGAGAGTCCGAGTGTCGCGATCTGGCTGGCTGGATGTGCGATATCCTGGATAGCCTGGAAGATGAATCCGCTAATGACCGGGTTCGTGAGCAGGTTGAAGGCCTGTGTTCGCGGTTCCCGGTTTACGCCGGCTAAATAGCCTGATTGCGCCCTCGGGCAGGCCTTGTTGCCTGGCCCGATGGTTTGCAGGAGCTTCTGAGTATGCATTGTCCTTTCTGTGGTGAAGCGGATACCAAGGTAATCGACTCCCGGCTGGTGGCCGAGGGTGATCAGGTGCGTCGCCGCAGGGAGTGCCTGTCCTGCCGTGAGCGTTTTACAACGTTCGAGTCGGCTGAGCTTGTGATGCCTCGAGTGGTCAAGCAGGACGGCACCCGTCAGCCTTTCGATGAGGAAAAACTCCGGGCTGGCCTGATGAAAGCCCTGGAGAAGCGCCCGGTGAGCATCGAGGAAATTGAGGCGGCGCTGAATCGCATCCGATTCCGGTTGCGGGCGACCGGCGAGCGCGAGGTCAAGTCCATGCAACTCGGTGAAGAAGTGATGACGGAGTTGCGTCAATTGGACAAAGTGGCCTACGTGCGCTTCGCGTCTGTGTACCGCAGCTTTCAGGACGTCAACGAGTTCAAGGAAGAGATCGAGCGCCTTTCAGCGACCTCGGGCGAAGACCCGGTGGATGTAGCCAAGGCCCTGGCGGATAACCATTCTTCCGAAGGGCAGGCATGATCGACGCTCAGGACACGGCGTTTATGGCACGGGCGGTGCAGCTTGCCTGGCGTGGTCGTTATTCGACGCATCCCAACCCGCGGGTGGGGTGCGTCATCGCCCGAGGCAGCAAGATTTTGGGCGAAGGCTGGCATGAGCGAGCGGGCGAGGCTCACGCAGAAGCGCGTGCACTCAGCCTGGCTGGGCCGGATGCCCGTGGCGCAACGGCCTATGTCACGCTGGAGCCCTGCAGTCATTTTGGCCGTACACCGCCTTGTGCCAAAGCGCTGATAGAAGCGGGCATCGCCCATGTGTTTGCGGCGACCAAGGATCCCAATCCCTCGGTATCCGGTCGCGGCCTGGATATGCTCCGTGAGGCAGGCATTCGTGTAACGGAAGGCCTACTGGCGGAAGAGGCCGTGCGATTGAATCCCGGCTTTATGAAGCGAATGAACGTTGGCAGGCCCTATGTCCGGCTTAAAATGGCTGCGAGCCTTGACGGCAGGACGGCCATGGCCTCCGGCGAAAGTCAGTGGATTACCGGCTCGGAGTCCCGCCGCGATGTCCAGCGTCTCAGGGCCATCAGCGATGCCATTCTGACAGGGGTGGGGACGGTTCTCGCTGACAATCCTTCACTGACCGTTCGTCGGACTGAATTGGGTGACATTGGTGACGCCACGGAGCCGTCCCGCCAGCCCCTGCGCGTGATCGCGGACCGGGACGCGCGTACGCCCCCGGGCGCTACGATCCTGCAGGGTGGCAATGTCCAGGTGTATTGCGCCTCCCCAACACTGGCAACCGCGCCGGCACAGGACCTTGCCGCGTTGGGCGTGGGCCTGACGGGTGTGGCCTGGAAGGATAATGGAATTGATGTTCGCGAGTTGCTCGACTCACTGGGGGAGTTGGGCATCAACGAATTGTTGGTGGAAGCTGGTCCAACGCTGGCCGGTACATTTATCAGCGAGCGTCTGGTAGATGAGCTATGGCTCTACCAGGCGCCGGTGTTCCTGGGCAGCACTGGCCGGCCCACGGCCAATCTGCCACTGGAATCCATGGCGGATAAGGTGCAATGGAAAGTGCTGGATCGCCGTCAGCTGGGCGAGGACCAGCGATTGATCCTCGCGCCGGGGTAACGGTTACTAAATTCATGGCTGCCGGCACCGACACTCGGGCGGACAGACCAACAGGATGCAAATACGGTATGGCACTGAATAGCATTAAAGACATTATCGACGATATCCGTCAGGGCAAGATGGTTATCCTGATGGACGATGAGGACCGGGAAAACGAAGGTGACCTGGTGATGGCCGCAGAGCACTGTACGCCAGAGGCTATCAACTTCATGGCCCGCTTCGGTCGTGGGCTGATTTGCATGCCGATGACGCGCCATCGTTGCGAACAGCTTGGCCTGCCGTTGATGGTGCAGCAGAATGCATCGGGTTTTGGCACCAAGTTCACCCTTTCCATTGAAGCGACTGAAGGCGTAACGACGGGTATCTCTGCCGCCGACCGTGCGCGAACTGTCCAGGCTGCTGTTGCCCGCGATGCAAAAGCGTCTGACCTGGTTCAGCCAGGCCATATTTTTCCGCTGATGTCGGACCCGGGCGGGGTGCTCAGCCGAGCCGGCCATACCGAAGCATCCTGTGATCTGGCAGCCCTCGCCGGCTGCGAGCCTGCCGGCGTGATCTGCGAAATCATGAACGACGATGGGTCCATGGCCCGCCGTGAAGATCTGGAAAAATTTGCCGAAACTCACGACCTGAAGATCGGCACGATTGCGGATCTGATCCACTATCGGACATTGAACGAGCGCACCATTGAGTGCGTTGAGCAGTACGATCTGGATACCGAGTACGGTGTATTCAACTTACGCACCTATCGCGACAATATCCAGGGTTCCACCCATCTGGCCATGGTGATGGGGGATATCGCGGCCGAGGACCCGGTGCTGGTGCGTGTGCACATCACCGATACTCTGCGTGACCTGCTCGGTGCCCGCCGCGCCGATTCCCGTAGCTGGCCATTGCATCATGCTCTGGAGAAGGTGGCGAGTGAAGGTCGCGGCGTCGTTGTCCTGCTCAATAGCGCCGAAGACAGCTACAATCTTGAAGATCGTATCCACGAATTTTTCGAGCAGGATAAAAAATCCGCGGGTAAGGGCAGCTCCGGTGTCTATTTTACCGTTGGTACCGGCTCGCAGATTCTGAGGGATCTCGGTGTTGGCAAAATGCGCCTGCTGAGCCCGCCCATCAAGTTTTCTGCCATTTCCGGATTTGAGCTGGAAGTTGTGGAATACGTGCCCTACACACCCGAATAATGAACCCCGGCAGGCCCGTATCGTAACGGCGGGGCTGCCAAGAAGGAGCCATGCATGGCAGACATTAAAGTAATAGAAGGCGATTTCACTCACTGCAGCGGTAAATACGCACTGGTTGTCGGTCGTTTCAACGGTTTTGTGGTTGAGAGCCTGGTGGAGGGTGCGGTTGATACCCTGCGTCGTCACGGTATCGCCGATTCCGATATCACGATTGTACGGGTTCCCGGCGCCTATGAGATGCCGCTTGCGGTCAAGCGTGTGGCGGAAACCGGCAACCACGATGCGATTGTTGCGCTGGGTGCGGTTATTCGGGGTGGTACACCACATTTCGACTATGTGGCAGGCGAAGCCTCCAGCGGTCTGGGTGCGGTTAGTCTCGAAACGGATGTGCCGGTGACGTTCGGCGTGTTAACGGTCGATTCCATCGAGCAGGCAATCGAGCGGGCCGGTACCAAAGCCGGTAACAAAGGCGCCGAAGCGGCGATTACGGCCCTGGAAATGGTCAGCCTCTTCAAAAAGCTGGGTGAATAATGAGCGCATCGGAAGACAGTGCCGCGCAACCGGCCCCCGCGGGCCAACCTAAGGCAGGCGATAGACGCAGAGCCCGGGCTCTTGCGATGCAAGGCCTTTACCAGCGCCACTTCAGCAAGAGCTCGATCACCGATATCGAATCCGAATTCATCGTCGACAACGACATGTCGAAGGTAGATGCGGCCTATTTCCGCGATCTCCTCCGGGGGGTTCACCGGGAGCAGGCTGAGTTAGACCGTCTACTGGAGCCATTCCTCGATCGCCCGATCCATGAGGTGGATGCCATTGAGCTGGCGATCGTACGCCTGGGCGCGTACGAGCTCAAACATCGCCTGGACGTTCCATACAAGGTGGTGATCAACGAAGGCATCGAGATGGCCAAGAGGTTTGGTGGCACCGAAGGTCATAAGTTCGTCAACAGCCTTCTGGACAAGCTCAGTCACCGACTGCGACTGGCTGAGACTCGTCCCCGCTAAGTGATGGGTGAATTCGAGCTGATCCGCCGTTATTTCTTCCCCATCGCCGAGGTCGGAAATGCCTCTTCGGTTCTGCTGGGCCCCGGTGACGACTGCGCCATTCAGCGTGTTGAGCCAGGCCTGGACCTGGTCTTTTCGGTGGACGCCCTGGTCGAGGGCGTGCATTTTCCCCACCACTACGATCCTGAAAAGCTGGGCTGGCGAAGCCTTGCCGTGGCTGCGAGTGATCTCGCCGCCATGGGGGCCGATCCGGTGTGTTTTACCCTCGCGTTGACCCTTCCCGATGCTGATCCAGACTGGCTGAGCGCCTATGCCTACGGATTGGCAAGTGCGGCCAGACGCTTTGGGCTGTCACTGGCTGGCGGCGACACCACGCGTGGCCCACTGACCCTGAGCGTGCAGGTTCACGGTACGGTACCGAAAGGTGGGGCCATCTTGAGGTCTGGAGCCCAGGTGGGAGATTACATTTGTGTTTCCGGTATGCTGGGAGAGGCAGGAGCGGCATTGGATCACCTTGAGAATAATGATCCCGGGCCGGACGTGCAGGCGGTCCTGCGAAGGTACCACTTTCCAGAGCCCAGGCTTGTGCTTGGCAGGGCTCTTCGGGGGCACGCCACTGCAGCGGTGGATGTATCTGACGGTCTGGTGGCAGACCTGGGACATATCCTCGAGGCCTCTGGAGTTGCAGGCAGTATCGATGCGAGTCGGCTGCCACTGTCGCAACATCTGAAGCGCCTTGTGGGTCAGTCTGCTGCCGGCCTGGCGTTGAACGCCGGGGACGATTACGAGTTATGCGTTACCTTGCCTCCGCAGGTTTGGGCTAGTCTCCCCGAGGATGTCCGGCGGGAGTTGACCGTTATTGGCGAGGTCGTTGCCGGGGAGGGTGTAACCATTGACTGGGGTGATCATATCGAGAGCCTGTCAGCGGGAGGATACGACCATTTCAGGAACTGATTCATGAGCAGCGACGATAACCTCCAGGAACCCGAGCTCACTGAAGCACTGCTGCCGCCAGGGTTTCTCCGTAATCCGGTCCACCTGTTGGCGTTTGGGTTTGGCAGCGGTACAGCGGCCAGGGCGCCTGGTACCTGGGGCAGTCTGGCAGCGATTCCCGCCTGGTTCTGTTTTGCCTGGTTGCCACCCGTGGCTTACTGGGGAATTGTCCTGCTGGCCTTCGTGATTGGGATCTGGTTGTGTGGCAAGACGGCAGCCGATCTCAAGGTCCACGATCATGGGGGGATCGTTTGGGACGAGTTTGTGGGCATGTGGATCGCGCTGGGACTCATCCCGGACAACATTTACGGCATTCTGATGGCCTTCACGTTATTTCGGCTTTTCGATGTGCTCAAACCCTGGCCGATTAGTTGGTTGGATGAGTACTTGCCGGGCGGGCTGGGTATCATGGTGGACGATGTCGTGGCGGGTTTCATGGCGTTACTGTGCCTGCTCGCCATTGACCGGTGGTTGATGCCGATCATTGTCTGAGCATCGTTATGAGACTGGAGGACAAGTCCCTATCAGTGGACCTGTTGCTCTTCCGGAAGAAGTCGCACTACATGCAGGAAACGCCTGAGGCCAGTTTCTGCGCGTTGCCGGGAGGCAAAAGGACCGCTGTCGAAGCCCTCCCGGGTGGTGAAATACCACTTGCTCCCGACGCAGAAGAACCGACTGCTTCGGAACGGTGCGGGGCCGTTTTCTCCGGACCGACGTTGGGTATCCATGTTGTCTCCTGAGCCCTTCAGTGCATTTGTGACACGTGTGGGCGCTATTTCAATTCTATGACTGTTTAAAATTAAATCAATTCCTGCCGAATTCAACATTTTTTTACATTTTTTGGGTAGACTTGATGCCTTCCCCGTAACCGGAGTGTCATCGGGTTACTGTAAACAGGCTGCATGTCTTGCCCTTGGCTCGGCCACTCTTCAAAATGCCTTTCAACCACAAGTGATTATCCGCCGGTGAAAACTGGCGAACAGCACAAGGATATAGCATGAGTATCTATCACGTTTTAGTCTTTTTCAAGAAAGTACGATTCAGTGCAATGGCCCTTGTTGCCATGGTTTTGCTTGCGGGATGCAGCTCTACCATGAGCAACGTCCAAACCTGGGAGGGGGGCGCCGTGGATTCCTCGCAGGCCGCCGTCCTCGAGTCCCCGGGTGAAATCCGGGTGCAGCAGGTGAATGGTCGCAAACTCGGTAACTTTCTAATGGATGACTTGGCCCTGAACTACGAGCTTTTACCGGGCGAAAATCAGGTTGTGTTTACCTATAAGACCATCTGGGCCAAGAGCGGCGTGGTCCGCAATGGCGAATCCAAAGTGCACGTTGTTGAAACAGCGCCCCAGGCAGTGATGATCAATGCGCAAGCGGGTGATACCTACCGTTTCAGTTTCGAGCCTCCCGCCAACAAGAGCGATGCCGAGGCTTTCGCCAATAATTTCACTGCTGATGTGGTTGATGGGTCCGGTAATGTTGTAGCCACCGCCAGCGCCTGGGATGGCCAACCTGCCGGCACTCGAACTGCTGCAAGGGCGCCGGTCGGCTCTGGTGGCGAAGGAGAAAGCGCCGACTCAATGGGTACTCTGGGTGAGCTCAAGTCGCTTTGGGGTCAGGCCAATGAGGAAGAGCGACGGGCGTTCCTGCGTTGGGCCTTCGAGTAACCCGCAATCCTGACGGGCGGCGGCTCCGCCTGCCGCTCGCCATTGCCGTTCAGTTGCGAAATCGCCTGAACGTTTTCCGCAGAGCACCTTCCATGACGTTTAGTGCCTCGTCAGTCAGAGTCGGGTGACTGTCGGGGTATTCGCGCGTGTCTTCTTCATACGGCGGCAAAGTCTCAGCCGCCGATTCGATTGATTTCAGGCTGTTTTCAAGCAGTTCCGGCAGTGAGTCGCCGTCAGCCACTACGTCGGGGCACAGGGTGAAATTGATCGTCAGACTGCCCTGATAGCTCACTGCAACAATCACCAATCCCATGCTGTCGAACAGGGGGGCGGAGTTGAACTGCCGCACCAACCGTGAACCTTGTAAGTACAGCGGCACTTGTGGCCCGGGTACGTTGGTGATCGGGAGGTTGAATACCGGCTGGTATCGTTGCGCAATCTGCAGTTCGGAATACAGTCTTGCGGAGAGTGCGAGCATGGTGGAGGGCAGGAGCTCTGTCAGCCTGTCTGCCGCAATGGCTTCACGGTAGGGTTCGGATTCCACCGCATTCCAGTGTATCCGCCGAATTCGTTCGGCGGGATTGGGCTCGGTGGTGGCCAGGTCCAGTAACATGGCGGACATCTGGTTGCCGGTGGCCTTGCGAAGGCTGCTTGAACGCACGGAAATGGGTGTCATCGCTACCAGAGAGCGTTCCGTTGTGGCATTGCTCTTGTCCAGGTATCGACTTAAGGTTTCAGCGCATAGGCCGAGGACGACGTCGTTCAGGGTTACATCACCGAGTGTTGCCTTGATGGCCTTGAGCCTGGACAGGTCCAGGCTGGCGGAAACGATCTTGCGGTTGGCGGTAATCTGGCGGTTAAACGGGCTGTGAGGTGCGGAAAACAGGGGGAACGGCAACGGCAGCTTTCGCATCTGCTTTTGTATAAGCCCGCGAGCAGTGGCTTCGGCCGCACTTATGGCGAGGGACGTCATTTGCAAGGGTTTGCGTAGCAGATTTGCACCGGTCTGGAGAATGACCCTTTCTTCGGACGGTTCCGGCTGTGGGTACCAGGGTCGCGGTGTTTCTATCGCTCTCGCCTTCGGTGAATATTCCAGAAGTTTGCCAATGATTTCCTCGCCACTGAACGCATCAATGGCGGCATGATGCAGTTTTACGATGAGCGCGAAACTCTTGCTGTCTGCATCGTCGTCGAGTTGGAATCCGTCGACGAACGTGATGTGCCATAACGGGCGATCCCGTTTGAGCGGTTCTTCCAGAATTCGCGAGGCCAGCCCCATCAGGCTGTCGACTTTGCCGTGGTTGCCGAGGTTCACATAAGCCAGGTGCCGCTCGATACTGAAGTCTGGATCGTCAATCCAGTAGGGGCGCCCCAGCCGCAAGGGTATTTCCTTCAGGCGCTGGCGGAAGAGGGGGACCACGTGAAGCCGGCTTCGCAGATAGGCGACAAAGGTGCTGAAGGCCAGAGGTTTGTCGCGTTCTCGGGCATCAAAAAGATAGATGCCGCCAATGTGCATGGGGGCGGTTTCCGACTCCAGATACAGGAATGAGGCATCCAGCTCCGACAGCTGCCGCATGGTTTGAGCTCCGTTCACAGGTTCTTGCGTGGGGGCAGTATAAACGACTGCGCCACTATTCTGTTGGCCGTTTTGCCCCGGAGGCCTGTGTTGTGAAGTCAGGACTATTTTGAGGCGGTCATTCAGGGCTGCAGCCAGGCAGCAATGTCTGGAGAGTCTCCCAGCTTTTCCCAGAACCACATCAGAGCCTTGCCCTGGTCCTCGGCGTGGCGGGCCAGGTGAAGCTGGATAGCCTGCCTGGGTTCGTGGACTTTGAGTGCTATCAAACGGCCATTCGCCAGTTGATTTCGCACCCGTGCTTCCGGGAGCCAACCGACGGCAAGGCCGGTTTCTTGCACGGCGATCTTCTGGTCGATATTGGCAACGGTCACGGTTCGCTGGCGGCGGAATATGCCGGCGTGGCCGGGGGGCAAGGAGCGGGAAGTATCTGCAGCTACTGCAGCGGGGAAGCGAGCAATATCCTCCTCCTTTAATGGCTGAGAGGCCCTTGTCAGAGGGTGGTCCGGTGCTACTGCGTAGACGAACGTCATGTTTCCCAACGGTTTTGTGGTGAAAGAGCCTGCAGGTTTACTCACCTGATCGGCGCCCACAACCAGATCAATTCGTCGGCTTTGCAGCGCATCCCAGGAGCCGGCGAAGACTTCTTCCACCAATTGCACTTCCACCGGCACGCCGAGTTCGTAAAACTCTTTTACGGCGGGAAACAGGCACTCGGCCGGTAGCAGGGAGTTGAATCCGATTCGCAGTCGGGTTTCCCAGCCCTGGGCCACCTGGCGGGTGGTGTGGGCCAGGTTTTCAGCAGCTTCCAGCAGGGTGCGGCCCTCTTCCAGCAGATAGCGCCCGGCTGGGGTAAGGGCTGCTCGGTGGCCGGTGCGGTCGAAGATGGCGACGTTGAGGTCTTCTTCGAGCTTCTGGACGGTGTAGCTGATTGCCGAAGGGACGCGGAAGAGTTCGTTGGCGGCGCCGGCAAAGCTGCCTTTGCGGTCGATGGCATCGAGGACTTTGAGGGCGTCTATGGTGATGGCTGTGTGCATGTTCGAATTATCTGAATGTGTTGGCCAGAATTGATTGTTTGAGAGCGTAGCAGGGTGGCCGGTATTCTTCCTGTTAAAGATTTAAGGCTTATTCAGAAATTTGAAGGCTCGGAGTCAGATCACGCCATGGATGGGTCGTAAAAACACGCCGTAAACCCATCCCTGGGGGCTCGGCATTGCCATCCTTGGCAATGCACGGTTTTTACAACCCATCCCTGACGCGATCACAAACTATCGCAGCCGCCTTCTCAAAACATAAGGTTCAGGAGTATAGGGTTATGGGACTTCTCGTCGACGGCAAATGGCATGATCAGTGGTACGACACCTCGAAAACCGGCGGCAAGTTTGAGCGTGAGGCCGCCCGGTTCCGGAACTGGGTCACGGCGGATGGCTCGCCGGGGCCCGCCGGGGAGGGCGGTTTTCCGGCGGCGTCGGGCCGGTATCACCTGTATGTGTCGATGGCGTGTCCCTGGGCCCATCGGACGTTGATTTTCCGGGCACTGAAGGGGCTGGAGAACCATATCTCGGTGTCGGTTGTGCATCCGGATATGCTTGAGAATGGCTGGGAGTTCCGGCCAGATGAAGAGGCGCATCGGGACTCGGCCAATGGTAAGCGCTTCATGTACGAGGTGTATCTGAAAGCGGCGCCCGATTATTCCGGGCGGGTGACGGTACCGACGCTGTGGGACAAGCAAAAGCAGACAATTGTCAGTAATGAATCGGCGGATATTATCCGCATGTTTAACTCGGCATTCGATGGGCTGGATGGTGTCCGGAGTGACTTGGACTTTCACCCGGAAGAACTTCACGATGAGATCGATGAGGTGAACGAGCGGGTTTATCACACGGTGAACAACGGTGTTTATAAGGCCGGATTTGCGACGGCCCAGGATAAATACGAAGAGGCGTACGGGGCGTTGTTTGAGTCTCTTGATTGGTTGGAGGATCGCCTCTCGGGGCAGCGTTATCTGGCTGGCAATCGGTTGACTGAGGCGGATTGGCGGTTGTTTACCACGTTGATTCGGTTCGACGCAGTGTATTTCAGTCACTTCAAATGCAATCGTCAGCGAGTTGCGGATTTTCCGGCACTTTCCGGTTATGTCCGGGATCTTTATCAAGTACCCGGTGTGGCAGATACGGTGGATATACGGCAGATCAAACGGCACTACTACGTGAGTCAGCGTACGATCAATCCGACACAGATTGTGCCGGAGGGGCCAAGATTGGATTTTACATCGGCCCACAACCGAGAAGCGCTGGGGCCTGATTTTGAGGGCTAGGTTTGTTTGGGGATGATCAACTGACCCGTGCGACCGCAACTTCGGTCAGTAGCGTAAGCGCATCCCGGTGGTCAGATTCTGGAATGCCTCTCAGGCAGTCGAGGGCTGCCTGAGCTTCTGCTTTCGCGCGTTCCATGGTGTATTCCAGTGCGCCCGAACGGTTCACGATATCGAGGATCCTGGGTAGGTCCTCCAGTCCACCTTTGCGGACAGCCTGGCGTATGAGGTGCTTCTCATCATTGCTGCCGTTGGCCATAGCGTAAATCAGTGGCAGGGTGGGTTTGCCCTCGGCCAGGTCGTCGCCAACATTCTTGCCCATGGCTTCCGCATCGCCGCGGTAATCCAGTACATCATCCACCAGTTGGAACGCCAGGCCCAGGTGTTTGCCATAGGCGCTCATAGCCCGCTCCTGATCGTCATTTGCACCGGCGAGCAGCGCGCCGGTGTGGGAGGCTGCTTCGAACAGCATGGCGGTCTTGTTGTGAATCACTTCCATGTACTTGTCTTCGCTAACGTCCGGGTTTTTAACGTTCATCAATTGAAGGACTTCCCCTTCGGCAATTACAGCCGTGGCGTGAGACAGCACATCCATGATTTTCAGATTCTGGAGCTCCACCATCATCTCGAAGGCCCGGGCGTAGAGGAAATCACCTACCAGTACGCTGGGTGCGTTCCCCCAGCGCGCATTGGCGGTACTGCGGCCGCGACGCATGTCCGAGGTGTCCACCACATCATCGTGCAGGAGCGTCGCGGTGTGCAGGAACTCGATGACCGCAGCGAGTTTCAGGTGATCGTCCCTTTCATAGCCCAGGGCTCGGCTTGAGAGTAAAACCAGTAGTGGCCTCAGGCGCTTACCACCACTTTCAATAATGTATTGGGCGATTTTCTCCACCAGGGGAACGTCGGATGACAGCCGTTTGATGATCAGGTCGTTGACGCGGCTGAAGTCGTCCGCGACGGTGTCGTAAATACGCTGGGCTGTCATGCGGCTGGTCCGATCCCTTGTCTGGTGTTTTCGTTGGAAAAATAGGCGGGTGCCGCAATGCTAGGTATTGCTGTGATCGGTGTCAACTTGGCTTGTAAAGCGGCGGCGGTTTTCGTACAATCACGCGCCCAACTCATCCCAACCTGCGCTCCCTGCTATAGGGTTGCCGAAGCGCTTCCCTTAGAACCAGGTGGATAAGAGCAGGGATGGGTCAATCGCGGAGAACGTTAATGTACGCAGTTATTGTTAGCGGTGGTAAACAGCACCGTGTAAAAGAAGGCGAAACTCTGAAGCTGGAAAAGCTGGAAGTGGAAACAGGCGGCAACGTCGAGTTTGACCGCGTCCTGCTGATCGCTGATGGTGAGAAGGTTCAGGTTGGTGCACCGGTTGTTGATGGTGCCAAAGTGACTGCGGAAGTGGTTAGCCACGGCCGTCACGACAAGATCCAGATCATCAAGTTCCGTCGTCGGAAGCATTCCATGAAGCGTCAGGGCCACCGTCAGTGGTTTACTGAAGTCAAGATCACGGGTATCCAGGGCTAAGACCCTCGAGTAACCCCTTAGATAAGGAGGCTTGTAATGGCTCATAAAAAGGCAGCAGGTAGTACCCGTAACGGTCGCGATTCCGAGTCGAAACGACTTGGTGTGAAGCGCTTCGGCGGCGAGACTGTATCCGCGGGCAGCATCATCGTTCGTCAGCGCGGCACCCGTTTCCACCCGGGTCACAACGTTGGCCTTGGCAAGGACCACACGCTGTTTGCAACTGCAAACGGACAGGTCGTGTTTGAGGTAAAGGGTCCGGAGAACCGTAAGTTCGTGAGCATCGTTCCGGCTGCGTAAGCAGCGGCGATCTCGGGTTCTGTCGAACCTTCGGTGGCCCTGATATGATTTGATATCAGAGCCACCTGGAGCCCCGCATAGCTTCCATGAGGCTGCGGGGCTTTTTAGTTTATGCGCAGGGCGCAAAGGGTTGATTGATGAAGTTCGTAGACGAAGCCACCATCATTGTAGAAGCGGGCAAGGGCGGCCATGGTTGCCTGAGTTTCCGTCGTGAAAAATACGTGCCCAAAGGCGGACCCGATGGTGGTGACGGTGGCGACGGTGGCTCTGTGTATCTGGAGGCCGACAGTGCGCTCAATACACTGATCGATTACCGGTTCCAGCGTAAACACAAAGCCGAGAATGGTCAGCCAGGCTCAGGCCGCAACTGCACTGGCATCAAGGGCGACGACCTGGTGTTGCCGGTGCCGGTAGGCACCACGGTTGTGGATATGGATACCCACGAAGTGCTGGGGGATCTGACTCGTGCCGGGGAGCGCCTGAAGGTGGCCCAGGCCGGTTTTCACGGGCTGGGTAACACTCGCTTCAAGTCCTCGGTCAACCGCGCCCCGCGTCAGACTACAAAAGGCTCCGAGGGTGAACTTCGCAACCTGAGGCTGGAGCTGAAGGTACTGGCGGATGTCGGTCTTCTGGGTATGCCCAATGCCGGTAAGTCTACCTTTATTCGTTCCGTGTCGGCTGCCCGCCCCAAGGTGGCGGACTATCCGTTCACCACCCTGGTGCCCAATCTCGGTGTGGTCAGCGTGCAGGCTCATCAGAGTTTCGTTATTGCTGATATTCCGGGCTTGATTGAAGGTGCGGCGGAAGGCGCAGGGCTGGGAATCCGTTTCCTCAAGCACCTGGTGCGCACACGCTTACTGCTGCATCTCGTGGACGTGGCGCCTTACGACGGGTCTTCGCCAGTAGAAAGCGTACGTGCGATTGAGCACGAGCTGGAAAAATTCAGCGAAACCCTCGCCAGTCGCGAGCGTTGGCTGGTTCTGAACAAAGTAGATATGGTCTCTGAAGAAGACCGTGAGGCGCACTGTCGGGCCATCATCGATGAACTTGACTGGAAAGGTCCTGTATTCAGCATCTCCGCACTCAGCGGCGAAGGCACCAAGCCGTTGACTCAAGCTGTCATGCGCTGGATAGAAGATCAGGCCCAGGAAGAAGCGGAGAACCCCGAGTTTGCCGAGCGCGAAGCTGCGCGCCGCCGGAAAATGGACGAAGAGGCGCGAGCGAGAATTGAAGCCGAGCGGCAGATCCGCCGCGAAGCCCGTCAGGATGACGATGATGACGACGACTTCGATGACGATGATTACGATGTAGAAGTGGTCTACGCGCCTGAGTAGCGGTTTATGTCGTCAGAGTTAACTGCCAAAGTATTGTCGGACAGGCGGAGGCCTTGCTGGTGGATCGTCAAAAACATGGATGTTTTTGTCGAGCGTACATGGACGTATTCACCGCGTATCCGCCAGCAAGGCCCCCGCCTGTCCGCTCCCTGAGCTGGAATGTAATGAGTACACGCACCCAATTACGTCATGCCCGTCGCCTGGTAATAAAAATCGGAAGCGCCTTGCTAACCAACGATGGCAGAGGTCTGGATGTTGCTGCTCTCGGGTTGTGGGTGGACCAGATTGCAGAGCTGGTCACCGCTGGCGTTGAAGTGGTGGTGGTGTCGTCGGGCTCTGTGGCTGAAGGCATGAGCCGACTGGGTTGGACAGTGCGCCCTGAGCAACTGCATGAACTTCAGGCTGCAGCCGCCGTTGGTCAGATGGGGTTGGTGCAGACCTGGGAAGCCCAGTTCAAACGACATGATTTGCACACCGCACAAGTCCTGCTGACCCACGATGACCTGTCTGATCGCAAGCGCTACCTCAATGCCCGCAGCACCTTGAGAGCGCTGCTCGATTTCGGCGTGGTGCCCATCGTTAACGAAAACGACACCGTCGTCACCGACGAAATCCGCTTTGGCGACAACGACACCTTGGGCGCGCTGGTGGCCAACCTGATCGAAGCCGACGGATTGATCATCCTCACCGACCAGCTCGGCCTGTTCGACAAAGACCCCCGCAAAAACCCCGATGCCCAGCTGGTCGACGAACGCCGCGCCAGCGACACCGAGCTCGATGCCATGGCGGGTGGTGGTGCTGGCGTGCTGGGCCGCGGCGGAATGCAAACAAAGGTCCGTGCCGCCCGCCTGGCTGCCCGATCCGGCGCCTTCACCGTCATCGTCGGCGGCAGAATCGAAAAAGCCATCTCTCGCCTGCGCGACGGCGACAGCATCGGCACCCTGCTGCTCCCCGAACAGGGTCGAATTGCCGCCCGCAAACAGTGGCTCGCCAGCCACCTTCAGACCCGCGGCAAGCTCACCCTTGATCAGGGTGCTGTCAACGTCCTCTGCCGCGGTGGTCGCAGTCTTTTACCGGTTGGCGTAAAAAGCGTTTCCGGTCAGTTCCGTCGGGGTGAAATGGTCTCCTGCGTCGACGAAAGCGGCAAAGAAATCGCCCGCGGCCTGGTCAATTACGATGCTGACGAAGCCAGAGCCATCGCTGGCCGCTCCAGCAACCGGATAACGGAGGTTCTGGGTTACATCTCAGACGAAGAAATGATCCACCGCGACAACATGGTGATTGTGTAGGCGAGTAAGATAATCGGCAGGCACAAAAAAACCGGCCCATCAGGCCGGTTTTTTCATTCAGGTTCCGAAGAAGCGTTACGCGCTCTTCAGAGCCTTGATGCGGGCGCTCAGACGGCTCTTCTGGCGAGCAATCTTGTTCTTGGCGAACACGCCTTTGTTGACCATGCTGTCCATAATCGGCTGAGCCTTCTGGAGAGCAGCTTGTGCTTCTTCTGGCTTGCCGGCCTCAATGCTGGCCTGGACCTTCTTGATGTAAGTGCGCGCCATGGAACGCAGGCTGGCATTGTGCTTGCGGTTCTTCTCGTTCTGACGTGCGCGCTTCTTGGCTTGCGGGGTATTTGCCACCGTATAACTCCTGAGATCTGTGAAATCCGAAATTCGTTGTGAATCGATTCGTAAAAATCGCGGGCGCGCCAAAACCAGCGCGTCGAAATAAATGACGCGGAACTATGCCGCCAAAGCCCCAAAATGTCAAGGCTCAACGCTATTTCATCCCGGTATCTCCGGCCCCTGTGGTAAACTCGCCGCTCATCGCCGGAGAGTCCCGTTAAGGCCCTAAGGAATTACCGAAATATGGCCTGCTACATCCCGGGTACATCCAGAAACTACCGAACCATTGTCCAGGCCTAGAATGTCGTCCGAACCTGAGCAGACAGAAACACCAAAGGCGTTGCCCAAACCACCAGGGCTGTTGAGGTCATCTGGAGTCGTTGGCTCAATGACGATGCTGTCGCGGGTCCTCGGTTTGGTAAGGGATATGGTGATTGCGCGTTATTTTGGTGCCGGGGCGGGCGCCGACGCGTTTTTCGTCGCCTTCAAAATCCCTAATTTTCTCCGCCGCCTGTTTGCCGAGGGTGCGTTCGCTCAGGCCTTCGTGCCGGTGCTTTCCTCGTATCGACAGCAGGAGTCCATCACCGAAGTCCGGCGTTTGGTTAACGCGGTCGCAGGCGTCCTTGGGTTGGTTCTGTTGGGCGTGACGGCAGTTGCCATGCTGGGGGCGCCGCTTCTGACCGCAGTGTTTGCGCCAGGTTTTCTGGATGACGACCTCAAGTTCGGCCTGGCCAGCGATATGCTGCGGATTACCTTCCCGTATTTGCTGCTGGTCTCCCTGACGGCGTTTGCGGGTAGTATTCTCAATAGCTACGACCGTTTTGCCGTTCCCGCGTTTACGCCAGTGTTGCTCAATCTGGCGATGATCAGCGCGGCCATATTTCTCTCGCCCCTGATGGAAACGCCTGTCATCGCTTTGGCTTGGGGGGTATTTATCGCCGGGGCGTTGCAGCTGTTCTTTCAGTTACCCTTCCTGATGCAGTTAGGGTTGATGCCGCGGCCAAAAGTGGATTACAGGCACGAAGGGGTCCGTCGCATCATGAAGCTGATGGTGCCGGCGTTGTTCGGGGTTTCTGTCAGCCAGATCAATCTGCTTCTGGACACGGTTCTTGCGTCGTTTCTGCAGACCGGCAGTGTGTCCTGGCTTTACTACTCGGATCGCCTGTCGGAGTTGCCCCTGGGTGTATTCGGTATCGCTATTGCCACGGTGATTCTTCCCAGTCTGTCCCGCAAACACGCAGCGGAATCGGCAGACCAGTTTGCCGCAACGCTGGACTGGGCTGTGCGGGCGGTGCTGCTTATAGGTTTGCCTGCCGCGTTGGCCCTCGCTCTTCTGGCTGAGCCACTGATTGCGACTCTGTTCCACTACGGAGAAGTTACCGATCGCGACGTCACCATGGCGGCCCAAAGCCTGCGTGCATACTCCGCCGGGTTGCTGGCCTTCATGTTGATCAAGGTGCTGGCGCCGGGGTATTTCGCACGGCAAGACACCAAAACGCCGGTTAAAATCGGCATTATCGCGATGGTGGCCAATATGGTATTTAACCTGGCGCTGATTTTCCCCTTGGCACATGCGGGGCTGGCGTTGGCAACTTCGCTGTCTGCGTGGTTGAATACGGCGCTCCTGTGGCGTGGCCTTATCCGTGAAGGCGCCTGGAAATGGCAGCCGGGGTGGACCCGCTTCCTGGTTCAGATCGGACTTGCCAATGCGGCCCTGGCTGCGGTCATCCTCTGGCTACAGCCGCCAGTGGGTCAGTGGCTGATGGCAGGCGGTCTCCAGCGGGCCACGGATATGGGTATTCTCGTAGTCTCGGGCGTCGCGGTGTACTTTATTGTGTTGGCATTGGCTGGGGTTCGGGTAAGACATTTTCGCCACAGGTAGGTTATAATCGCGCGTTTTCTCACCAGTGAAACCATACACCGCTGGCAAACAAGGGTTCGCTTTACATGCGTCTGATCCGGGGCCTGACCAACCTGAAAAGCCTTTCGCAGCAGGACGAAGCTCCGCTCGCGAACGGGTGCGTTGCCACCATCGGGAATTTCGATGGGGTGCATCTTGGGCACCAGACCATCATCGACCAGGTTCATGAAAAAGCACTGGAGCTCGGCGTGCCTTCCGTGGTGATGGTGTTTGAGCCCCAACCCCGTGAGTTCTTCCAGGGCCGTGACGCACCCCCACGGTTGATGCCGTTCCGGCAGAAATTTGAATTGCTGCTGGCGTCTGGCATCGACGTTGTCCTGTGTTTGCGTTTTAACGAGCGGTTCCGGAGTTACTCTGGTATGGGCTTTATTGAAGACGTTTTGATAGATGGCCTCGGAGTTCGCCATCTCGTGGTAGGGGACGATTTCCGTTTCGGTTGCGACAGGGCCGGCGATTTTTCGCTGTTGCGTGAAGTGGGTGTGCAACGCGGCTTCACGGTGGAGAATACCCGTACCGTGACGGTGCACGGCGAGCGTGTCAGCAGTACCCGAATTCGAGGTGTGCTTTCAGAGAACCGGATCAACGACGCCGAGGATTTACTGGGCCATCCTTACCGCATCCGAGGGCGAATCGTTTATGGCCGCCAGTTGGGGCGGCAGATTGGCGCGCCCACGGCGAACATTCTGTTACCTCATATGCCGGCGCTGAAAGGGGTCTATGTGGTAAGCGCAACCCTTGAGGATGGCCGTGTTCTGGACGGCGTAGCCAACATTGGTCTGCGCCCCACAGTGGATGGTAAGCAGCCGTCCCTGGAAGTGCACCTGTTTGACTTTGCTGGCACACTTTATGGCCAGCGTCTTGATGTGGTTTTCCGCCATGCCCTGCGGGACGAGGTGAAATTCGACTCGGTGGATGACCTCAAGGAGCAGATTGCCCGTGACTTTGACGATGCGCGGGCTTGGATTGCAGGCCATGGCTCCTCAGCCACCGAACGTTGACCGACATTTAACAACCTGAGCTACGCACCATTACCATGAGCGACTACAAGCACACTCTGAATCTGCCTGAAACCGCCTTTCCCATGCGCGGTAACCTGGCCAAGCGCGAGCCGGACATGCTCCAGCGCTGGCAGGACCTGGACGTATACGGCAACCTGCGCAAGCAGCGTGAGGGGCGGGACAAGTTCATCCTCCATGATGGCCCTCCTTACGCCAATGGCAGCATTCATATCGGTCATGCGGTCAATAAAATCCTCAAGGATATGATCGTCAAATCCCGCAGCTTCATGGGTTACGACGCGCCTTATGTGCCGGGCTGGGACTGCCATGGCTTACCAATTGAGCACAAGGTGGAGCAGGAGATTGGCAAGGCGGGTGTGAAGGTGGATTACAAGACCTTCCGTCAGGCCTGTCGTGATTACGCTACCAAACAGATCGCCGGCCAGAAGGCCGATTTCATCCGCCTTGGGGTGATGGGTGAATGGGAAAAGCCGTACCTGACCATGGACCCGAAGGTCGAGGCGGGCATTGTGCGTGCTTTGGGCAAAATAGTCGCCAAAGGCCATCTGGTGCGGGGGTTCAAGCCGGTGTACTGGAGCGTGGTCGGTCAGTCTGCACTGGCGGAAGCCGAAGTTGAGTACCAGGACAAGACGTCAGTACAGATCGATGTGCGGTTCACGGTCGTAGACCAGGCGCGCGTGCTCGACCTGTTTGGTACCGACAAGGGCGAGGGTGATGTGTCGGTTGTTATCTGGACGACGACACCCTGGACCATTCCCGCCAACCAAGCTGTTTCACTGCACGCTGAGCTGGAATATGCCCTGGTACAGACCGATGCCGGACATGGACGGGAGCGTATGATCCTCGCCGCGGACATGGTGGATGGCATCATGTCGCGTTGGGGTGTTGAGAACTATGAGGTACTGGCGACTGTACCAGGCGCCACGCTGGAAAAACTGAATCTGCATCATCCGGTGTATGACAAGCAGGTGCCGCTGGTCCTGGGCGACCATGTGTCCACCGACGCTGGTACCGGCGCCGTCCACACGGCCCCCGATCATGGCATGGAAGACTTTGAAGTGGGGAAGGCCTACGGCATTGATACCATCAGCCTGGTCAAGGCCGATGGCACCTATACCCAGGCCGCCGGTGAGTTTGCTGGCGTTCACGTCTACAAGGCGGATGACCCTGTGTGTTCAGCTCTGGAACGCGAGGGCAAGTTGGTCCGGGCGGAGAAGTTCAGCCACAGCTACCCCCATTGCTGGCGTACCAAGACACCGTTGATCTACCGAGCCACCCCTCAGTGGTTTATCAGCATGGAGAAGGAAAACCTCCGTGACGACGCCCTGGAAGCCATCAAGGGTGTGCGCTGGGTGCCTGCCTGGGGGCAGAACCGCATCGAGGCCATGTTCAGGCAATCCCCGGACTGGTGTATCTCGCGCCAGCGTACCTGGGGTGTGCCGATCACACTGTTTATCCACAAGGAAACGCAGGAACTGCATCCGGATACCCAGAATCTGATTGAGGCGGCAGCGAAGGAAATCGAAAAGGGCGGTATTGACGCCTGGTACGACATCGATACCACAGAGCTGCTGGGCAGTGATGCCGACCAGTATGAAAAGGTGTTGGATACCCTGGACGTATGGTTTGATTCCGGTGTCACACACGAATCCGTGCTGCGCCCCCGCACCGAACTGGGTCAGTTCCCAGCAGATATGTATCTGGAAGGTTCAGACCAGCACCGTGGCTGGTTCCAGTCGTCCCTGAAAACCTCCATCGCGATGAACGGCGTGGCGCCGTATAAGCAGGTGCTGACTCATGGCTTCACCGTCGATGGTAAGGGCCGCAAGATGTCCAAGTCCCTGGGCAACGTGATCGCGCCCCAGGAAGTGATGAACGAGCTGGGTGCCGATATCCTGCGTCTATGGGTGTCCGCGACCGACTACAGCGGTGAAATGACGGTTTCCAAGGACATCCTCAAGCAGACTGCGGACGGTTATCGTCGTATCCGGAATACCGCTCGCTTCCTGCTCAGCAACCTCACCGGTTTCGATCCGGAGCAGCATGCCGTAGCGCCAGAGGATATGATCGCGCTGGACCGCTGGATGGTCGACAAGGCCCTGCAGCTGCAGACGGAGCTGCATGAGGATTACCAGAATTACGCGTTCCTGCGCATCTACCAGAAGGTGTACAACTTCTGCGAGGCCACCCTGGGCGGGTTCTATCTGGATATTATCAAGGACCGGCAATACACCACTCAGGCCGACAGCCGCGAGCGTCGCTCCTGTCAGACGGCCCTGTTCCATGTGGCGGAAGCGCTGGTGCGTTGGATTGCGCCGATCCTGAGTTTCACGGCCGATGAAATCTGGCAGCACCTGCCCGGTAAGCGTGGCGATACCGTGTTCTACGAAACCTGGTATGAAGGCCTGACAGCACTGCCGGGCGACGCCGAACTGGGCCGTGATTACTGGAGCCGTATTTACAGCGTTAAAGAAGCGGTGAATAAGTGCCTGGAAGAGGTTCGTGGCAGGGGAGAAATCAAAGGTTCCCTCAGTGCGGAAGTGACTCTCTACTGCGAAGGCGACCTTGCCAAGGATCTGCAGTACCTTGGTGAAGAGTTACGCTTTGTGCTGATTACTTCGGAAGCCACGGTAGCACCGGTGTCTGACGCCGGCGACGCGGAGCCGACGTCCCACGAGGGATTGCTTGTAAAAGTAAACCCCGCCGGACACGCCAAGTGTGAACGCTGCTGGCATCATCGGGCCGATGTCGGTCAGAGTGAGCAGTATGGCGACCTGTGTGGTCGTTGTGTGACCAACGTGGAAGGGCAGGGCGAGTCCCGCTCGTTCGCCTGATGGACGTCGCCTTGTGGAAAGCGTAATGACCAATACGGAAGAAACCGGCTCCAAGCTCCGCTGGCTCTGGCTGGCGGTGCTCGTTATCGTGCTGGACCTTGGGAGCAAGGCCATGGCTACGGCCATGCTGACCTATGGCAACCCGGTACCGGTAATGCCACTGTTCAATCTGACCTTGCTGCACAACACCGGTGCGGCGTTTAGCTTTCTGGCCGGTGCCGCAGGTTGGCAACGCTGGTTTTTTGTCTCCCTGGCACTGGTGGTCAGCGTAGTTCTGGTTGTATGGCTGAAATCCCTGCGGCGCCATGAAACCTGGTCGGCGATTGCCATCGTATTAATCCTTGGCGGCGCGCTGGGTAACGTTTACGACCGCGTTGTTCATGGCTACGTGGTCGACTTCCTGCATTTTTACTGGAACGGCTACCATTTTCCCGCTTTTAACATCGCTGATACGGCCATCACTATTGGTGCCGGTATGATGATTCTGGATATATTCCGCAAGCCCCGGGAACCGGATGCGGACAACAGGAGCGACAATCGCTGATGAAAGAACTTCCCGTAGATCAGGGCACTCGCGTTACGCTTCATTTTGCGTTGAAGTTCAGTGACGGTGAGATCATTGATTCCACTTTCGAGAAAGAGCCGGCAACACTGGAGATTGGTGACGAGAACCTGCCGGAAAATTTTGAGGCCTACCTGATGGGTATGACGGCGGGCGACCGCAATAGCTTCGAAGTACCTCCTGAAAAGGCCTTTGGGCAGCATAATCCGAGTAACGTGCAAACGTTCAAGCGGAGTGAGTTCAGCGCGGACATGGTGCTTGAAAAGGGGGTCATGATCTCATTCGCGGATGCGCGTCAAAGTGAGTTGCCGGGCGTCGTTAGTCGTGTGGAAGGGGATCAGGTCGAGGTGGACTTTAATCACCCTCTGGCGGGGCGTACACTGACATTTGAAGTGGAAATTATTGATGTGGAGCCTGTTGGTCGGGCCCACTAAACGCATTTTGGTCCTCCCGCAGGCTTCTGCAAACTTGTTTGATATCTCAGGGCAATTCTATGCAAATCCGACTCGCTAATCCTCGTGGTTTCTGTGCCGGTGTCGACCGCGCTATCGAAATAGTGAACCGTGCCCTGGATGTCTTTGGTGCGCCCATTTACGTGCGCCATGAAGTGGTGCATAACAAATTTGTGGTGGACAATCTGCGCAACCGCGGCGCTATCTTTGTGGATGAGCTGGAAGAGGTGCCGGACGACAAGCTGGTGATCTTCAGTGCCCACGGTGTGTCCCAGGCGGTGCAGAATGAAGCCGCGCGCAGGGGGTTGAAGGTGTTCGACGCAACCTGTCCTCTGGTAACCAAGGTTCACCTCGAGGTGATGAAGTACAGTCGCGATGGGCGTGAATGCATCCTCATTGGCCACCATGGTCATCCAGAGGTGGAAGGCACCATGGGGCAGTATGACCATGGCAACGGTGGCGATATCTATCTTGTGGAAGACGAGAAAGACGTTGCCGAACTGGTCGTGAAAGATCCGTCCAGGCTGTCTTATGTAACTCAAACCACGCTTTCCATGGACGACACCGCCCGAGTCATCGATGCCTTGCGTGAAAAGTTCCCGGAAATTCAGGGTCCTCGCAAAAACGATATCTGCTACGCCACGCAGAACCGTCAGGATGCTGTGAAGCAGTTGGCCGGTGACTGTGACTTAATGCTGGTAGTGGGTTCGCCGAACAGTTCCAATTCCAATCGATTGCGGGAGTTGGCCGAGCGCATGGGAACGCCTGCCTATCTTATAGACCAATCAAATCAAATAGATCCGACGTGGCTCGAGGGCAAGCAATCCATTGGCGTGACTGCTGGCGCGTCTGCCCCGGAAATACTGGTCAATGAGGTAATTGCGCGTTTAAGGGAGCTTGGCGGCGAGGTGCCCGAAGAGATTGAGGGCAGGGAGGAGAATATCGTTTTCTCGATGCCTAAAGAATTGCGAATCGATGCCATCGAAGTCTGATTGTGATGGCATCGTTCGTGTCATATTCGTTTACCAGCACCCTGTTGCCTGGTCTGCGCCGCGATTACCCTGTTCATCCAGCGTAAGAGTTCCACAATCATCGTCTGTCTGAGGTCCGGTTGGAACTGCCTGCAAGGTAAACGCATTCCGGGCTACGTTCCCCACAAAGCTGATATCGTAGAACGCGTCTCCGTTCTGCGGCGACTGATCGAATGGCAAAACAGGATTATTACCCCCATCGCGATAATCAAAACCGTTGGAGTATCGACGCTCCATCCATTGGGTGAGTTCTAGCAGGTCTGCCTGCGCAGTTGTTCGTCGGGTTTGCTCCATCTGGCTCTGATAAAGAGGAAGCGCTATTGCTGCGATGATGGCAATGATCGCGACCGCAATCATCATCTCGATCAACGTAAAACCTGAGTTCGAGTGAGTCTTCAAAATCGTTATCCCTCTTAGTTTACTAGTGGTCGCCATTCCCGCCTGGTCAGTTCAGGACTTCTACTTTTTGTACCAGACGAGCACCAGTTTGTTGATCTGCGACGCCTCCGAGCTCCAGCTTGAGACGATCACCCTCTACGAGCCGCTGGACGACTTGTTCCCGGGACCATGAGGCACCGTTGAAGGTAATGACACGTTCCAGCACGAACGAATTATCATCAACAATCAGTATGAAAGAGTCGGGATGGACAGAATTCACCGTTCCCTCAAAAGACACGGTTCTGAGGGACATAGGATTGCCGTCGACAACCTCATCATCCGCTTGAGCGGATGATGCCAGAAATCCACTTGTAATAGCTGTAAGAGCGAATACGGCGATGACAAGAACTCTGTGTAATTGAAACGGTAGTAAGCGAGTAATCATAGTCTTTTCCTGCTACTCAAATAAAAGATAGGAACACTGTTCTAGGTGTGAGGCAGCTTCTTAACGAAGCTGCTCCCAAGTCTGTCGTCCAATGCTTGAGTCAAGAGACCGGGCGCAGAGTCCGTCTTCACAGGGATCTCCCGGTGAGAGTTTATTGGGATCCAGTCCCGGTATCACCACTTCTGCGTCGCCGTCTTCGGTCGCAATCGTACGGTTTTCACCGCCGTAACCCACCTGGATACCGCTTGGCGCATAGCCGCCTACGATATCACCCGCGTTGAAGGTGCCATCGCTGTTAAGGTCGAACACGGGGGTCTCAGAAGGAACGCCGGTTGTCAGTTTGAGATCCATAATAAACCCGGTACGCCCGCTTCCGCAGGGGTCATCATCAGGGATGACGGTGGTGAATCGAACCCGGTCCGGGTTTACACCAAACGGGAAGGTTGCCCGGCTGATAACGCGCTCTCCCTGTTTGTTTGAGTTGTAGACAAGGTCCAGGTACCAGCCTTGCTGATTCGTAGACTGGTTGCTGGAGGTTTCCCGGACCGTAAAGCTGTTGGTACCGTTCCCTGACGCCCTATTCACAACGACATCTTCCTGTCTGGTGATGGTCTGTTGCACCAGGTCATCTCGTTCCAGTCTAAATGCGTTCAGGTTGTCTTTTATGGCGTACAGTGTCTGGACGTCATAGTCACCCTCGTCACCGTTTCGCAGGAAGCTACCGGTACCGAACGCCGCTACGAGTTCGTCATTGTTGTTGGGGTTGAGTGCGACCCGGGGCGCAACAGTGATTGGTTGGCTGTTACCCGCTGGGCTCTTAGCGGTGAATACTTTGGTTGCATCCCACCCGTTAGCGCCCCCGGTAAGGTCGAATCGCCAAAGATTGCCTAACAGATCGCCAGCGTAGGCATAACGGGTGATGGCATCTGTCTCCGGAAAACTGGTGATGGTAGCGGAGGCAAGGCCGTTTGAGTTCGCAGCGCTACCGGCTCCGGTTTGGAGTTCTTTGACGAGGTTGCCGGTTTCCAGGTCAACAACAAACAGACTGGATTGACCGCTGGCCCCGTTGTAGCCATTTCCAAAAATGGCTACCCAGGTTCCATCGTCGAGGCGGGAAATCTGCGGATCGGTCACTCCGTATCCGAGATTCGGATGTTGGAACTCCCACAACACATCATCTGCTGGAGAGAATGATCCTGGTTCGGTTATATCAAGCGCAAATACTGTTTTGCCGCCTTTGCCCATAGTTCCCAAAAGCACAGTTCGCCACTCGGCGGAACCGTTTCCGTCCTTATCAATATAGGCATCCTGTACTCGTGGTGTGCCATCCATGAAGTATTTGTGGTTGTAGTTGGGCTTCATCAGCTCTGAAATGCGCGCATATGTATTCGAGCCCGAGGGGAGCAGCAGTTCTGATGGAATATAGCCGAAGAGCTCTTTACCGGTTTCGCCATCAAAGGCGTGCAATATGCCGTCGTTGGCAGGCACATACAGAGCATCGATCCGGTTCTGGTACGTGGACGTAGATCGGAACGTACCGTATTTACTACCTTCGGTACCGCCAAGGCGAGCAAAGCCGTAGTTGGTTTTACCGACGAACTGGGGGTTCGCGTTGATCACATCACCCAGAAGCCTAAGCACAGTATTACCTCCAGCGTCAGTGCCCTGCCGGCTTCGGAGAGTTGCGTGAGCGTCATTGTCGCCATGAAGCCAGGCCAGTCGATTATGGCCAAGGTTATCTTGAGTGGCGTTCAGTGTTGGATCGGCATTCAGCGCATCGCGTTGAGCAGCCGAGAGGTTAGAAAGAGAGCTGGCCGATGCGAATTCCAGGTCAACGCCGCTACTTCCATTGTGGGTGATCAATTTCCGGTCTGTCGGGAGCGTCTGTCTCAGAATTTCTTCGGCATCCCAGAGCTGTTTGCCCTGGTCGAAGCTGAACCCTGACAAAGTGCCGGACCAGTCTTCACTGCGGAAGCCCGCAAAGAAGCCCAGCGAGTCAGCGCGCAAGACTGCTGAACTGACAGCTGCGGATGAGGCAGATGTCTGTGAGCGAGCAATTACATCACCAAGGAAATTCTTGATTTCGTCGGCGAACTCCTTCGGGTTCTGTGCGCTCGCGTAGCCTCCGCGGCCATTGATAGCGGCATGGAGCAAGTCATCGATATTCTGAGGGCTCCGATCTGAACCGGGTTCAGGCCAGTTAATGTTGATTCCGCTGTCTGGGTCGAGTGCAGCAAGTGCATCGGCCTCCTTGATGTCGCCTGTGACGCCTAGCCCGATCGTGAAGGTTGTCATGTGCTGCCAGAATGCCGGGTCGGTCGATGTGACGGGGACCTTGTTACCGAGGTCTGTGCGCAGATCGTTTTTCCAGTACTGCATCGCAACATCCGCCAGAGTGTTGGAATGCCCGTCGGTAAATGGCGACACGGCTGTGTAGTTGAAATCGGAGCCATCGGGGTCCGGATTGGTGTAGGACGGTCCCGGCGTATTGTCGACATTTCCGACAGAGGGGCTGCTTCCGTTCCAGATACCGTCGGTCATAATAAGGGAGAAGCTTTGGCGACATTCAATGTGTGCGGTACTGTCATTGGTACCAGGAGTTTCTCCCCATGGGCCCTGATTGTCCGTGCGGGAATAGTACTTGCCGACATCCCTGAGCGCCGTTCTCAGTGGGGTGCCACCGTTTACACTCTTGTTGTGAAGCCAGGTTAGAAATTGCTGGCGGCGAGCGGCTGTGTATGGACGCACTCCACTGACAAGGGTATCTGTGTCGTTTACGCCATCAATAGTGTTGTTGTTGACGTTAATAGCGCCATAGCCAACCCGGATATTGTCTGGAAGATCAAAGAAGGCTTCCGTAATACCCGATTTGGCCGCCAGGGTCCGCGTGCTGTAATAGGAAAACCAGTTTGCATAGTTTTGTTTGATGTCGGCGGAGGCATTGTTCAGCAAAATGGGGGTATAACAGTCGTCTTGTCGGGGATTATTATCGCAACTCGTGGACGAGTTGAACTGCATGTAAAAGCCTTCCTCAATGCTACCGATGCTGTCGAAGCGAATATATTCACTCAGATCATCGGCCCCATCGGATTGATCAAATCCGTTTACCCAGGCGTTGGTGTAACTCGAATTTGGATAACGAGAGCTGCCATCCGGTTTGAAAGGAGGCTGATAGGTTATTGTCGGGTCGTAATAGACCTTGTTTACCCGACTGGAGTAGTAGTATCGATTGCCGCTATTACCACTGAGGTTGTCTGGCATGTAACGCCACGCCATGGACCCTGAGTCGTCATACACAAACACCAGGTTTGAATCGACTGATTCCTTCAGAAACAGTGGTACCTGAGCCAGGTTGACCTGTGCCATGGCGGATTGCATGGTGCAGATTGAGAACAAAAGGCTGGCACTAAAAATGCCCAGTTTTGAGTAACTTGAGCGCTTGTGCGATGCTTTCTTGAGCGTTTTCATGGCAAACTCTCCAGTTGGAGTCAGCAATTCATTGTGATGTTTGTCAGACGGCGAAGTTCAACACAAGCCGACGTTTACTCTGGTGGTAACAAAACCGTAGATTGTAAAACGGTAACCGCTTCGTCACTTCCACCCTGGGCTCTTGACGTTGCCAGGTAGCGTTCGAAGCAGGGTTGTCCGGGTTCGATCGGGCACACATCCGCAAGGCGCGCAAGGTGGTAGGCGGGCTGTGCGCTTACATCCGGGCCGGCGACCCCTGTGCCGGACCGGGCAGGGTTGTTGCCATCCCACTCCCACGGACTGTCGAGCATTGCCTCGCTAAAGGCTGTCACACGGGTACCTGGGGTATTCAGGATATCGTTTTCACTTTGTCGTAATGCAGCTTCTGAAGCCTGAAACGAAATTGCGCTGTCGTGAGCGTTGCTCGCCATTCGCTCCTGCATTACGGATCCCTGCATACCCCCGATGGCTAGCAGGGAGATCAGCAGCAGCATGACAAGCGCGACAATCAACGTCGCCCCGCGCTGGCGCATATTGAGGGGGCTAACGCTATCCATGGACTGTCTCACTCGATTCCGGGTCGCTTTCATTACATTCTCCCCCTGAGTGCGGTGGTGCTGACGGAGATGAGTCGTACACGTCGGTCTCCGTTGTTTGCCTGGGAGACTTCACTGCCAAGCATGTCAAAATTGCGATTGTTCTCTTCTTCCAGAACTTCGTCCTGGCTGCGGGTCATGACCGAGAATCGAACGCTCACGATGGTGTTCCAGTCGACCACCTCGTCGGCGGGGACATAATCATCTGCAGCGCTGGTTCCACCGGTATCTTCGCCATAGAGGATTTGCAGTGTTTCAACGCCGGAGACCAGTTCTTGGGGGGGCTGGAGAGGTGTCATCATGCGCCTGAACAGGGCGGGTTCGCCGTTGGTGCCCTGGCCAATGTAATAAGCCATTGACGTAAACTGGTAGACTCTGGTCTGAGGGTCGTAATTCAGGTTGAAGTTATTGCCGTTGTTCCCCGGGTTGACATTGCCACCGGCCATAGTAACGGAGCTGGAATTAGCGTTGTTGCTCTTCTGGAACATTTCGCCTTCGGAGCAGTCGCCACGGGTTGCTAGAACAACTGATTCGGCCTCCACTCCAGAATTGTCTGCCAAGTTAATGCTGTTACCATTCTGGGGGTTAGCAGAGTTTACGGGCACACCAAGAGAGGTCAGGGCGTTGACAATAATGACATCAGAGTTGGTGATCACTGAGCCGGCAAGGTCAGCAGGCAGGTTTGCACCTGCGGTACCCGAAGCCCAATTACCGGCGCCGGGCGTTGCCATGGCGTTTGCCAGCGTGACGCTATCGCCTGGGCCGGTTCCCGTATACTCCCAGCCCTGGAGTGCCTGGTCCAGTGGCACTACTAGGCCGCCATTTAGGCGGTTGTCGACAACCTGGTCAAGCGGCCTGCCCATTTCCGCGAGGCATCCGAAACTGCCCGCTGAACGGAAATCCGGTGTCAGGACGGCGGAAACAAATCGGGTGCTTTCCTGCGCGTGGGCAAGGCCCTGCGTCTGACGATAGGTTTCATTACCGCTCAGATAAATTTGGATTACTCCAAGGGTAAGAATGAGGCCGAGAGCTGTTGCAATCAGCAGCTCAACCAGCGACAGGCCTGATTGGCTGGCCCCAGGACGAGTATCGGGGGCAGAGGGAGCGCGGAACTTTGACATGATCAAATCTGAGTCCTCACTACTACAGGGTTCATGGCCTGGTCGTTCTGGTTCCAGTCTATGGTGACTGTAACCACGTTGGTTAAGGGATCGACTGCAACGGTACGCTCAGCTTCTGGAAGAAGACAGGCGAGGCTGTTTTCCCAGGCGGCAATGTCGTTGGCTGCAACGGTTGCATTTGCCGGTACGAAAGACGTGGCGCAATCACCACCATCAGCGCCCTGCGCGTCGTCCTGAGCCAGGGCATAGTCACCGGGGTTGTCGGAATTCGCACGAATTCGGTCCAGCAGGTCTTCCGCGAGCAGGACCGCTTGGCTCCGGCTCTGGGACTGAGAGTTCATTTGCAGGGAAACGACCTGTGTTGAAGCAACGCCCAGTATGCCGATGGCAAGGACCAAGACTGTAATGAGTATCTCAATCATGCCAAGACCGGACTGGTGTCTCGGGGAAGCCAGGCCGGAGCGGTGCTTAGAGGTCTGAGTCATAGTTGGAGTCACGGGCATACTTCTCCGTCATCTACTTCGGTTCGTCCAACCGGGCTTACCCGGATCCTTCGGAAGGATATGTCACCACTGGTACAGCCGACCGGAGCGACGGTAAAGGTTTGAGCAGTTTGTGGAACAAGAAACCCGCGCCGATCAAACACCAGATCGCCTACGCTTTCAGTAAAGGTAAGATTACCAGGTGACTCGAACCCGCGAATCTGGTCATTGGTGCAGTCCCCGGCGTCATCGCCTTCGTGCACACACCAACCGCCCCCCAGTCCACCATCGGTACTGAACGTGACGTTTGTGCCGCGTTTGATGGCTTCTGTTCTTGCAAGTTTAATGGATGACACCAGCAAGTTCGTGCCGGTTACCAGCCGATTGCTTTCTATCAGCCTGCCAAAGCCGGGGAGCGCAACAGTCGCAATGATCGCGAGAATGACCATCGTGATGAGTAGTTCTATGAGCGTGAAACCTGCGGTTCTCTTCAACATGCCAAATTCCGTTGGTAAGCCTCAGGTTAGTAAACCAAAGGCGCCATAGATATGCATCGCCTATTCGATGAACGGTCGAACATCCGGTATGGGCGGTATTCGGCGGCTGAAGATGAGGTTTCGGTCACACTCTGGGGGCGACCATCGGGCCTTTGTTCATGGGCCAGGGCAGGTGATGGTCGTTCCCCAGGGAAGTCTGATTTCCCCATCCCCGTCTTCGTCATGGAGTGTCCGAATGCGGCCGCCAATATTGAGGGCCAGGTAACTCATGTCAAATCTTCCGTTGGTTGATGCAGAACACGCGACAAGGCTTCCCATGGTGCCGTGACTCATACCTTTGGCAGATAGCTGGAAGTAGCCTCTTCCGGCTGTTCGGGAATAGAGGCTGGACTGCCCCCTCGTGAGCGTGAACACCCGGTGGACTTTTCCCGCATCCGGTCGCTTGTCGTTGTTTCTGTCTGGAAAGACGGAGACGGCGTTATTCCAGTCATCGGTACACCTCAGCGCGGGAGACAGCGGGCACACGGTGGTCAGGGTTTTCTGGTGGACGGCGTAGGATCGTGCGACGGCAAACATCCGGCGAGTGTCGTTGATCACATCGGTGTGGCGCGTTGAGGAGATAAGCCGAGTCCAGGAGGTGCTGGCAATTCCGGCGAGCATTGCGACCAGCGCGAGCGTGAGAATAAGTTCAACCAGGGTGAAGCCCCTGGTTCGGGCAGAGTATCGCATAGTCAACATCCATGTTGGTGGCTTGGTCTGGGCGCTTTTTTACATCCTGTAGAAAAGCGACATGAATTCTACCGTATATCAATGAACGGTGGTTACCGACGAGAGAATTCTGAGATACCGTTCACTCCATTCCCAGCTTCTTGAGGCGGTACCGAAGCGCTCGAAAGCTGATTCCCAGACGCTTAGCGGCCGCCGTTTTATTCCATCGGGTGGCTTCCAGAGCCTTCTCGATGGCTTGTCTCTCTATGTTCTCCAGGTAGTTTTCCAGGTCAATCTCGCCATCGGGCACCGGGGCAGTCCCGTCATCGTTGGCCTCGCCTTCCGCGATAACCTGGGTGGGGGACGACGCCGTCTGTACACCATTTCCCAGGTGCAGATCGCCGGCATCAATTTGATCGGCATCGCAAAGCGTAAAGGCGCGCTCCAGAACATTTTCGAGTTCCCTTACGTTGCCCGGGAAATCGTACTGTTTGAGCCGCCCGATGGCGCCCTGGGTTAGCGAGGCGGGTTCGCATTCATATTCTTTACCGATTCTTTCGAGAATGTGGCGAGCAAGCAAGGAAATGTCGTCTGGTCGTTCCCGCAGAGGAGGCACAGCCAGTTCAATGACGTTGATCCGGTAGAAAAGGTCTTGCCGAAAAATGCCTTCCTGAACCAGATCTGGAAGGTTCTTATGGGTCGCGCTGAGTACCCGGATATCCACCGGAACTTCCTTGGTATCGCCAACCGGGCGGACAGCCTTTTCCTGAATTGCCCTCAGGAGTTTTACCTGCATTGCCAGAGGCAGGTCAGCAACTTCGTCCAGAAACAAAGTGCCACCGTTGGCAGATCGAAACAGGCCGTCTTTGTTTTCAACGGCCCCGGTAAAGCTGCCCTTTTTGTGCCCAAAAAATTCACTCTCCATCAGTTCAGAGGGGATGGCTCCACAGTTGACAGCTATAAAGGGACCGTCGCGGCGAGGACCCTGCAAATGAATCATTCTTGCGACCAGTTCTTTACCGCTACCCGATTCCCCGCTGATGAAAACAGGTGCCTGGCTCCTGGCCAGTTTCCGAGTTTGGCTTCGGAGTTTTTGAATTTCTGTTGATTTGCCGAGTAACAGACCCGGTTCATCGTCAGTGTCCTGAGTGTTGGCTTCGGCCTCCGACAACCGGAGAGCACTGTTGACCAACTCCCGAAGCCGCGGAAGCTCAACCGGCTTGGACACAAAATCGAAGGCACCGGCCTTCAGGGATTCAATGGCCGTATCCATGTTGCCGTAGGCCGTGATTACAGCCACAGGGGTACAGGGCGTATTCTGCTGTATCCACTGCACAAGCTCGATGCCGTTGCCATCGGGCAGGTTCATGTCTGTCAGGCAGAGCTGTGGTTTGTGTTCACCCAGAAGCTTCTTCGCGCAGGTGATGTCTGGCGCGGTCAGGGTTGTTATTCCCATACGGCTGAGTGTGATTTCCAGAAGGTCCCGGATATCGGGTTCGTCGTCTACGATCAGGGCGGTATGAGTGGTCATTGGATTGTTATCGGTTCCATGTCGTTATTCAGACTACCGGGCTTCCGGATTTGTTAGATCATCCGTCCATGGTGGGCGAATGTAATGCGGAAACAACAGCCGGGCTGGTTGTCATCTACCAGGGACAGGTGAGCCTGATTAGCCTCGCACAGTTCTCGAGCCAGATAAAGGCCGAGTCCCGTCCCACTCTTGTCGGTTGTGAAAAAAGGTTCAAAAACAGACACGCGGTGCTCCGGAGCGATGCCCGGGCCGAAATCGCGAACATCCACGTAGGCGCGCTCGCCATCGGCGGTCACACCTGCATACAGTTCTATGCGTCGTTCGCCTGTCGCCTGTTTACTATACCGGAGGCCATTGTCACAGAGGTTGACCATCACTTGTTCAATCTGGCTGACATCAAAGCGCGCCAGGGGTAGGTTGCGTTCGGTGCGAAGCAGAATTTCGTCGGATTTCTGGTGTTCGTTACTCTGGGTTTGCAGGTAATCGTCACGGAACGCGGATAACCATTTGTCGACATCAATGAGGTCGGTGTCGGCAGTGCGTCGTCTCGACAGGTCAAGCACATTTTCGATGATGCCGTTAACCCGTCGGGAGTGCCGTTCGATGATGTCCAGCATTTTGCGATCCCCCTCATCCAGGTTGGGGGATTCGTTCATCAACTGGGACGCGTGGCTGATAGCGCCCAGCGGGTTCCGAATTTCATGGGCAATACCTGCGGTCAGTCGCCCCAGGGACGCCAGCTTCATTTGCTGGGCCTGTTGCGTCACCCTGCTCATGTCATCGATAAATACCAGAATCTGGTCGCCGCGCTGCTGATCGAGCTGAGTGAAATTGGCCTGTACCACGGGCGAGGTTTGTGTAGCCCGGAAAGGTTCTGTTCTGGGGGCAGGGTCTTTCAGCCAGGCGTCGAGGCCCCTTCGGAGCGGTCGCGGCAGATTTCGTCCCCGGCTGGGTAGTTTCGAGTCCTCGGTGGCAGTGCCAAATAATAATTCTTCCGCAGCAGCATTAGCCAGGCGGATCCGCCCGAACCGGTCGAGAACAAGAATGCCGGTTCTCATGCGTTGGATAATCTGGCGATTGATCTGCTCCAGTTCGGCAATGCTGCGAGCGCGGGAACTGGCAAGCGCTTCGCTGCGCAGCATACGCCGCGATATGTATTGGAGGATGAACGCTGCGGCAAAATAGAGAATGCCCAAGGAGCCGGCACGAACGATTTCATCGGCGGAGTCACCAAACACCAGCACGGACCAGGCCGAGATGCCCAGAGAACAGATAGCGCCCAACGCCGCGTAGAAGGTGCCAATCCTAGTGGGGGTCAGGATATTACCTGCAGCCACGGAAACGATAACCAGATTCGCCAGGCCGTTGGTAATGCCAGTACTGGTGAGCAGTAGCCCATGCAGGAGCAGGATGTCCATCAGTATGGATACAGTGATATGGCGGCTTCTGGGTTGAAAACCTGCCAGCATTATCAGGGCAATAAAGCCATTGATGGCGAGATAGCAGATGACCCCGGCCTGGTAATAATCCATTGCCCGGAAGCGGGAGTCGAAGTTTATGGGGTCCACAAACAGCAATGCCACCAGTATAACGCTGACGACAACGCGGTAGTGGTTATAGATCCGAAACAGCCGGCCCCGCTGGTATGAGGGCGGTGTATCGGTTGTGGGTTGCTGATCAGGAGTGATTGGTTGCGCCATCGTCCAGTGGATATCCCGCGAGAATTCTGATGTCTTGCGGGGTTATAATAGCCTTTTAATGGCAATGAGTTACAGGAGCTGCGTTATGTCCGTGCAAAAGGATGGTCAGGGGCCCGGAAAACTTCGAGTAGTGATGGCCCAACTCGATTTTCTGGTGGGCGATATCCCTGGCAATACCCAAAAGGTGATTGAGGCGACCCGACGCGCGGAGCAGGAGCATCAGGCGGATCTGGTTGTGTTCCCTGAATTGTGTCTTACCGGTTACCCACCGGAAGACCTTTTATTAAGGCCCAGTATGGATTTGCGCGTTGCAGACGCGCTGGAAACCTTGCGCGGGGAGCATCTGGGCCCTGCCATCATCGTGGGGGCCCCGATACGGGAGGGCGCTCTACTATACAACGCTGCGGTCGCCATTGAGCAGGGAAATATAACCGGTCGCTACTTCAAGCGGTTTCCTCCCAATTATCAGGTTTTCGACGAAAAGCGCTATTTTGCGAATGGTGTGGATACCCTGGTCATGGATATCAAAGGGGTGCCAGTGGGCATTACCATCTGTGAGGACATTTGGAGCGAGGGGCCGGTGGAAGACGCTGCCGCGGTAGGCGCCAGACTGGTCGTCAACCTCAATGCATCACCCTACGATATTGACAAGCAGGTGCGGCGAAAGGCTCTGGTAGAACGCAAGGCTTTTGAGAATCGGGTGAGTATTGTCTACGTCAATTTGATCGGCGGGCAGGACGAACTGGTCTTTGATGGTGGCTCTGTGGTTTACGACCATTCCGGGGTGCTTGCAGCCGAAGCACCACAGTTCAGCGAAGGGCTCTATCCGGTGGACTTCGTCTGTGAGCATCATTGCCAGCCAATCCCGCAGCCTGCTGTTGCCGAACCGTCGCTGGAGGAAAATGTCTACAAGGCCCTGGTCTTGGGAGTGCGGGACTACGTCAACAAGAATGGTTTTAAATCCGTTGTCCTGGGGCTCTCCGGCGGTATCGATTCAGCGGTGACCCTGGCTGTTGCGGCGGATGCCCTGGGGGCCGACCGGGTACGCGCGGTGATGATGCCTTTTCGCTATACCTCGGGTATGAGTATTGAAGACGCGGAAGCCGAGGCCGTGGCCCTGGGCGTTCAATACGACGTGTTCTCCATTGAGCCGATGTACGATGCCTTTATGAAAACATTGGCGGCCCCGTTTGAGGGCACGCAACCTGACACCACCGAGGAGAATCTGCAGGCCCGGCTGCGGGGCGTTCTGTTGATGTCTCTGTCCAACAAGTTCGGTTCGCTGGTGCTGACGACTGGCAACAAAAGTGAAATGGCGGTGGGCTACTCGACTCTGTACGGGGATATGGCCGGCGGCTTTGATGTGCTCAAGGACGTTCCCAAAACCCTGGTTTTTCGCCTCGCCTGGTATCGCAACAGTGTTTCGCCGGTGATTCCGGAACGGGTCATTACCCGTCCGCCGTCGGCAGAGCTGGCACCGGATCAGAAAGACGAGGATAGCCTGCCGGGATACGACGTTCTCGATCAGATCCTCAATCTCTACGTGGAGCGGGATCTCAGTGCCGATGCCATTGTGGCTCAGGGGTTCGACAGGGCGGATGTCGATCGCGTGGTGCGGCTGGTGGATATTAACGAATATAAGCGCAGGCAGGCGCCGATAGGCGTGAGAATTACCGAAAGGGGGTTTGGTAAGGATCGGCGTTACCCGATTACCAATGGCTGGAAAAGTGGAAAGTAGATTGCGGTAGGGCTGCCTGATTGCTCGGGCAGCCCTGCCAAATGTTATTCGTCGCCCATCAGGCCGAAGGTGACCACGCTAGACAGGGAGCGGTCCTCGCGTTTGAGTATGTCTGGCTGGAACTCTCCGTTCTCATTGAAGGCGGCGCTGTCCGGGAAGTTCTCTTTCAACATCGCCACGGCATCCGTTGCTCCTTTTTTCAGATCCATGAAACGGAACGTTTCCGCCAGGATAATCAAGGCTTCTTCGACGGACGGCGTCGTTGAATAATTTTCGATAATGTATCGAGCTCGGTTGTTCGCCGCGATGTAGGCTTCACGGCTGATGTAATATCGTGCCGCGTAAAGTTCCAGTTCAGCCAGGCGGTTGCGGATCGCAATCATGCGCTGGCGGGCATCTGGAGCGTATTCGCTGGAGGGGTAGCGGTTCAGCAGCTCGGAAAAGTCCCGGAACGCCTGGCGCTGTTCGCCGGGGTCTCTTGCCGAAACGTCCACCGGGAAGTAGCGGGCAGCCAGGCCAATATCCAGATTATAGGATGCCAGGCCTCGCATATAGAGCGCATAGTCGGCGTGATCGCTCTGTGGATTCAGTCTGAGAAAACGGTCTGCCGCCGCGCGGGCCCCTTCCAGGTCAAGATTCTGGTAGCGGGCATAAATGAGGTCCAATTGGGCCTGTTCCGCATAGCGGCCAAATGGGTAGTAGGTTTCCAGATAGTCGAGGTTCTGCTCGGCTTCGTTGAAGTTGCCCGAGTTCATCGCATCGCGGGCATTTTCGTAATAGGTTTGTTCCGGCAGTACTTCTTCCTGCTTATCGTTCGATGCGCAGGCACTGATGAATAGCGCTGCGGTGGTGACTAGCAGTAATCGGACAACTGATCTCATGCCGGAATCCCGTATAATGGCAAAATTCGAAACGTCGGCCATTGTAACGGGGATCCGTTCACATGTGCAGTGGCACGCGCCGTGGATTCAGAAATTCTGACTCAAACGTAACACTCATACCGGCCCCGGGGGCTCAATGTCATCTGAAAACCGTATTATCGCCAGCTTCTCCATTCCACCGGAGCACAGCGACCGCCGCCTGGATCAGGCTGCGGCCGAACTGATGCCGGAGCACTCGCGCTCCCGACTGCAGGGCTGGATCAAAAGCGGCGCACTGACGGTCAATGGAAAAACCTGTAAGCCCCGGGACAAGGTAATGCTGGGCGACCGGCTCGATCTGGATGCGGAGCCGGAAGCGCAAGTCAGTTGGGAAGCGGAATCGATAGACCTGGATATTGTGTATGAAGACGAGCACCTGTTGGTCATTAACAAGCCTGCGGGCCTCGTGGTCCACCCGGCGGCAGGCCACGCTGACGGCACCCTGGTCAATGCCTTGCTCAACCATGCCCCGGAAGTGGAGAACCTGCCCAGAGCAGGGATTGTGCATCGTCTCGACAAAGATACGTCCGGCATCATGGTGGTAGCGCGCAGCCTGATTGCTCATACATCGCTGGTCGACCAGTTGCAGACCCGGACCATGGGGCGGGAATACGAAGCTATTGTGGTTGGCACCCTTACTGGAGGCTCGACGGTGGATGCACCGATTGGTCGCCACCCTCGTGAACGCAAGAAAATGGCGGTTGTGCCCACCGGTAAGCCGGCGGTAACGCATTATCGCCTGGTGGAGCGCTTCGCAGCGCACACCCACGTTCGCTGTAAGCTGGAGAGCGGCCGTACCCACCAGATACGGGTGCATATGGCCCACGTGAAACATCCATTGGTGGGCGACCCTCAGTATGGCGGTCGGCTACGTCTGCCGAAAGGCACAACAGACGAACTGAGGGACGTGCTTGCCAGTTTCCAGCGGCAGGCGCTCCATGCACGCCAGTTGACATTGGAACACCCGCAAACCGGTGAGATACTGACCTGGGAGGTACCACTGCCCGATGACATCGAGGGTCTGCTGGCCGCACTTCGAAAGCACGTTAAGGAGTTGGAGAACCATGACGTCTGAACTGCCGGTGATTGTCCCTGACTGGCCCGCTCCGTCTTGGGTGCATGCCGCATGCACGACGAGAATGGGCGGGGTCAGCCAAGCGCCGTGGCAATCCCTGAACCTCGGCACGCATGTGGGAGATCATCCCGATGATGTTGCGAAAAATCGGTCCCTGCTTGGGCAGTGGGCTGAGCCCGGCGCTCAGTCGTTCGGTTGGCTTAACCAGGTTCATGGTACTGACGTTGTTGAGTTGCCGCAGTCGGGTGCGGTCACCGCGGATGCCAGTGTGACCTCCCAGCCTGGGGTGGCATGTGTGGTGATGACAGCGGACTGTCTTCCGGTGCTTTTCTGTAACCCCGCCAGTGGCCAGGTGGCCGCTGCCCATGCTGGCTGGCGCGGCTTGTGTGGTGGTGTTCTGGAGCGAACGGTTGAGTATCTGGGTAATCCTGCTGCCGTCCTGGCGTGGTTGGGGCCGGCCATTGGTCCTGAGCAGTTTGAGGTTGGCCCCGAGGTCAGGGAGGCTTTCCTGATGAGCGATTCCCAATCGGGTGATGCGTTCATTTCCAGCCCTCGAAACCCTACCCATTATCTTGCGGATATCTATGAGCTTGCCCGGCAGAGGCTGGCAATGGCAGGTGTGCTTCAGGTCTACGGTGGTGAATTCTGCACGGTGACCGATCGTGAGCGTTTTTTCTCCTATCGTCGAGACGGGCAAACCGGGAGAATGGCAAGCCTGATATTCATCTCATGACATTCGTCAATTTTCTGACACTTTCCCGTCCGGTCTGCTTGAACTCCCACCAATCGCCCCTACATTAACTGTCAAAGCAGACGCAATGTCGCCGATGGAATTCTCCCATCGGTTCAGTGACAGAGATTTGGGAAGACCGAATTATGAGAATCGACAAACTGACCAGCAAACTCCAGACAGCACTGGCCGACGCCCAGTCGCTAGCGGTAGGCAGGGATCACAACTTTATAGAACCCGTGCACCTGATGCAGGCGCTGATGGACCAGGAAGGCAGCTCCATCAAGCCGCTGTTGAAACAATCGGGCGCTGAGCCTTCCCGGATACGCCAGGCTGTGGCCCGGGAGATTGAAAACCTGCCGGAAGTGCAGGGCTCTGCCGGCGATGTCTCTATGTCAAACGATATGGGCCGGCTCTTCAATATTGCCGACAAGCTGGCGCAGAAACGTGGTGACCAGTTCATTTCCAGCGAATTGCTGCTGCTGGCCGCACTAGAGGATCGGGGCAGCCTTGGGCGGGTTCTGCGGGAGCAGGGTGTCGACAAATCCGCATTGGAGCGTGCCATCGATGAGGTCAGAGGCGGTGAGTCGGTTGACGATGCGTCTGCAGAAGAGCATCGACAGGCGCTTTCCAAATACACCATTGATCTGACCGAACGTGCCGAGGCTGGCAAATTGGACCCGGTGATTGGTCGCGATGATGAAATCCGTCGGACCATTCAGGTACTGCAGCGTCGTCGCAAGAACAATCCGGTGCTCATTGGTGAGCCCGGTGTGGGTAAAACCGCAATTGTAGAAGGACTTGCCCAGCGCATTGTCAACGGCGAGGTGCCAGAAGGGCTCAAGAACAAGCGCGTGCTGTCTTTGGATATGGGCTCGCTGATTGCGGGCGCCAAGTTCCGGGGTGAGTTTGAAGAGCGCCTCAAATCCGTGCTGAATGAGTTGTCCAAGCAGGAAGGACAGATCATCCTGTTCATCGACGAAATTCACACCATGGTCGGCGCCGGTAAAGCGGAAGGTTCCATGGACGCCGGCAATATGCTCAAGCCCGCCCTGTCGCGCGGGGAGCTACATTGCGTGGGCGCCACCACCCTTGACGAGTATCGCGAAAATATTGAGAAAGACGCCGCCCTTGAGCGTCGGTTCCAGAAGGTATTGGTCTCCGAGCCTACCGAGGAGGACACCATCGCGATCCTCCGCGGCCTGAAGGAGCGCTACGAAGTTCATCACGGCGTGGAGGTCACAGACGGTGCCATCATCGCAGCGGCCAAGTTGTCTCATCGTTACATCGCTGACCGTCAGTTGCCGGACAAGGCCATTGATCTGGTGGATGAGGCTGCAAGCCAGATCCGCATGGAGATGGACTCCAAGCCAGAAGCGCTGGATCGCCTTGAGCGGCGTCTGATCCAATTGAAAATAGAGCGGGAGGCGTTGAAAAAGGAAACCGATGCCGCCTCCAAGAAGCGGCTTTCTGAGCTCTCGGATGTCATCTCCGATATCGAGCGTGAGTACGCGGACCTGGAAGAGGTCTGGAATACCGAAAAAGCGGCACTGCATGGTTCCCAGAAGATCAAGAGTCAACTGGAACAAGCCCGGATCGACCTGGAAAATGCCCGCCGTGCCGGCGATCTCGGGCGCATGTCGGAGTTGCAATACGGCCGGATTCCGGAGCTGGAGCGCCAACTGGATATGGCGAGCCAGGCGGAAATGATGGAGATGAAGCTGCTGCGTAACCGCGTGACCGATGAGGAAATCGCCGAAGTGGTGTCCAAGTGGACGGGTATTCCGGTTTCGAAGATGCTCGAGGGCGAACGCGACAAGCTGATGCGAATGGAGGAAGCCCTCCATGGACGTGTCATCGGTCAGGACGAAGCCGTTGAGGCCGTGTCCAACGCGGTTCGTCGGTCCCGTGCAGGACTGTCAGACCCTCACCGCCCTAATGGTTCTTTCCTGTTCCTGGGGCCGACCGGTGTGGGTAAGACCGAGCTCTGCAAAGCCCTGGCGTCGTTCCTCTTCGATACCGAGGAGGCCATGGTTCGAATCGACATGTCTGAGTTCATGGAGAAGCATTCCGTCGCTCGGCTGATCGGTGCCCCTCCGGGATACGTTGGTTATGAAGAGGGTGGCTACCTGACCGAGGCCGTCCGTCGCCGGCCCTACTCAGTGTTGTTGTTGGATGAAGTTGAGAAGGCGCACCCGGACGTATTTAATATCCTGTTGCAGGTGCTTGAGGATGGGCGTCTTACAGATGGTCAGGGCAGAACGGTGGATTTTCGCAATACCGTCATCGTGATGACCTCAAACCTGGGGTCGGACATCATTCAGCAGAAAGCGGGTGAGGAAAACTACGAGGCCATGAAGAAGGACGTTATGGACGTAGTGGGTACTCACTTCAGGCCAGAGTTCATTAACCGGGTGGATGAAGTGGTGGTGTTTCATCCGCTGGCTGAAAGCCAGATTCAGGGCATTGCCCGGATTCAGATTAATGCTCTGGGCAAGCGCCTGAAAGAGCAGGATATGTCGTTGATGCTGGACGACGCTGCGATGGAGCTGCTGGCGGAAGTTGGCTACGACCCCGTTTACGGTGCTCGTCCATTGAAGCGGGCCATTCAGCGGATGATTGAGAATCCGCTGGCCCAGAGGTTATTGCAAGGGGACTTCCTGCCCGGTGATACCATTCGTGGGTCGGTCAAAGATCATGGTTTGGAGTTCTTGAAAGCGTAATGTCAGGAGCGACGAGGCGGAGCATTGTGCTCTCCCTCGTCCGGATCCAACCAGAGTGTCTCTTGCATTAACCTTCGGCAGGTTCGCCGCAGTTTTCCTCTGCGATTTTCTCAAACTGCTGTTTCTGCTCCTCGATTTCTTCGGGGGTCAGATACCGCAGTTCCCCTTCCTCTTCTATACGGATCCTGCTGTTCTGCTGAATTAGCTTAAGATTGGTGCGTGCGGTTTCGCAGTTGGCTTCCCGTTGTTTGCGCCGCGCTTCCTCTACGGCGCTTTCCTGGCGTTTCTCGCTTTCTTTGGCTTCCCGGGTTTCGAGCTGTTCCAATTGTTCCTGCGGGCTCATCCGGTTGCCTCCGGAGGATTTGCCGGTGCGAACATTGACGGACTCCGCCTGCTGTCCTGTTGGCTGCCGATCGCCAAAGTGCGTAACCCCGTCTTCGTCGGTCCATTTATACACGGAAGCCGCGAAAGCCATTGCTGGTGTCGCAGCCAGAAGTACTGCCAGGGTGAGGGTTTTTCTGTTCATGCCGTTACTCATTCCGCGTTAGCCTTGTCGAAGTTCCGCCCATAGCGGCCCCGTCTCTATGTTAGCCTATGTTTATCATGCCATTTGTAAAGGCAAGTTTCTTCAATCTGGTTCAAATAGTTGCACAAAGTATGGCAGACCTTCGGTGGGTACGGGCAGAGAAAACAGCCGCCGCTATTGACAGGGAGTTTAGCGCTGTCAAAATTACCGATTGCCTGAAGACTGGGGTCAATACGGCAGGCAATCCCGAGCGAGTATCCCCCGTTAATTACCACACTGAATGCCCCGCGCAGGTCGCGGACTGGTTGTTGCTTACGTGCAACCCGTTGATTGGCCGTTCTCCGCAACCCTCAGGAGGGCGGCTGGCCAGGAGACAACCTCTTAATAGCTGGTGTGGCGGAGTATCCGGTTCAGCTTTCACAAGAAGCATGATGTCCGGACATCCAGGCAACCGGGACGTTTCCCGGCTCATTCACTCGTAGAAGAGGGTAGAACATCGTGGAGTTATTGTCTGGCGCCGATATGCTGATCCGGTCCCTGCAAGATGAGGGGATCGAATACATATATGGCTATCCGGGTGGTGCAGCGTTGCATATTTATGACGCGCTGTTCAGGCAGGACAAAGTCAAGCACATTCTGGTGCGTCACGAGCAGGCTGCGGTCCACATGGCCGACGGTTATGCCCGTGCTACCGGATTACCGGGCACCGTTCTGGTGACCTCGGGTCCTGGAGCCACCAACACCATCACTGGCATTGCCACTGCCTTCATGGATTCCATCCCGATGGTGGTCCTGTGCGGTCAGGTTGCATCGACTCTGATTGGTGAAGATGCATTCCAGGAGACCGATATGATCGGTGTTTCCCGTCCTGTCGTGAAACACAACCTGAGTGTCCGTCATCCGGAAGAGATCCCCGAGATCGTTCGCAAGGCCTATTACATTGCCTCGACAGGTCGTCCCGGGCCGGTTGTTGTTGATATCCCGAAAGATATGACAACGCCAAACGAGCGCTACGAGTATGTCTTTCCCAAGAAGGTCAAGCTCCGTTCGTACAATCCGGCCATTCGTGGCCACGCTGGGCAGATCAAGAAAGCCGTCGATATGCTCTTGGCAGCCAAGCGTCCCATTATTTATGCGGGCGGCGGTGTCATCCTCGGCAAAGCCACGGATCAGCTGACCGAGTTGGTCAGGATGTTGGGTTATCCGATTACCAACACTCTGATGGGCATTGGATGTTATCCGGCCTCCGATACTCAGCACATCGGCTGGCTGGGTATGCATGGCACCTACGAATCAAACATGGCCATGCATCATTCGGATCTTATCCTCTGTGTGGGTGCGCGATTCGATGACCGGGTGACCAATGCGACAGAAAAATTCTGTCCCGGTGCCCGCATTGTCCATATCGATATCGACCCGGCCTCCATCTCCAAAACCATTGATGCGGATGTTCCCATTGTTGGCCCGGTGGATGCGGTGCTTAAGGAAATGATCACTCTCGTCAAAGAGAGCAAGGAAAAGCCTGACGCCGATGCAATTGCTGCCTGGTGGAAGCAGATTGAAGAGTGGCGGGCATTCCATGGCATGCGTTACGAGACCAGCCCGGATGTCATCAAGCCTCAGGAAGTGGTGGAGGCGCTCTGGAAGCTTACCAATGGTGAAGCCTTTGTGACCTCCGATGTGGGTCAGCACCAGATGTTTGCAGCCCAGTACTACAAGTTTGATAAACCCAATCGCTGGATCAACTCCGGCGGCCTTGGCACCATGGGCTTCGGCCTGCCAGCGGCTATGGGGGTCAAGTTGAACTTCCCCGATGACGAGGTGCTTTGCATTACCGGTGAAGGCAGTATCCAGATGAATATCCAGGAGCTGTCGACCTGTAGTCAGTACGATATTCCAGTAAAGATCATCAATCTGAATAACCAGGCCCTTGGTATGGTCAAGCAGTGGCAGGACATGAACTACGAGTCCCGTCACTCCCAGTCCTACATGGAGTCCCTGCCGGACTTCATCAAACTGGCAGAGGCCTATGGTCACGTTGGTGTCCGAATCGACCGAAAGGAAGATCTGGTGCCAAAGCTCAAAGAAGTGCTGGCGATGAAAGACCGGCTGGTTTTCGTTGATATCTACGTGGACCGTTTTGAACACGTCTACCCGATGCAGGTGGCCCGTGGTTCAATGAAGGACATGTGGCTCAGCAAGACGGAGAGGGTCTGATCATGCGTCGAATCATTTCTGTTTTGCTTGAAAACGAGCCCGGTGCACTGTCCCGTGTTGTTGGTCTGTTCTCGCAGCGTAACTACAACATTGAAACGTTGACGGTGGCGCCGACCGAGGACGAAACCCTGTCGCGCCTGACGGTAACGACCACAGGCTCGGACAAAGTCATCGAGCAGATCACCAAGCAGCTCAACAAGCTGATTGAAGTGGTCAAGCTGGTGGATCTGACGGAAGGCTCCCACATCGAGCGTGAGCTGATGCTGGTCAAGCTCAAGGCCACTGGGTCCCAGCGTGCCGAGATCAAGCGTACGGTTGATATCTTCCGTGGTCAGATCGTGGATGTTACCAGCTCGGTCTATACCGTTCAGTTGGCCGGTGCCAGTGAAAAACTGGACGGCTTTATTCAGGCGGTGGGTACCTCGGGCGTGCTTGAGGTTGTTCGCAGCGGGGTTTCGGGCATCGCCCGTGGTGAAAAGGTATTAAGCCTGTAACAGGCACTGACATCATTCTGTACAATGACGGCCCCCAAAAGGCCAATACAATATTATAGAGGTTTTCCATGCAGGTTTATTACGATAAGGATTGTGATCTTTCCATCATTCAGGGCAAGAAAGTTGCCATCATCGGTTTTGGCTCACAGGGGCACGCGCATGCATGCAACCTGAAAGAGTCCGGTGTGGATGTAACGGTTGGTCTGCGCCCAGGTTCTTCTTCCATTGCCAAGGCGGAAGCCTATGGCCTCAAAACCAGTGACGTTCCCGCAGCAGTTGCCGCAGCGGATGTAGTTATGGTTCTGACGCCGGACGAGTTCCAGGCCCAACTGTATAACGCAGAGATCGAGCCGAATCTGAAGCAGGGCGCCACTCTGGCGTTTGCCCACGGTTTTGCGATCCACTACAACCAGATCGTGCCGCGCAAAGATCTGGATGTGATCATGATTGCCCCGAAAGCGCCGGGCCACACTGTGCGCACCGAATTTACCCGTGGCGGCGGTATCCCTGATCTGATTGCCATCTTCCAGGATGCTTCCGGCAACGCCAAGAACCTGGCGCTCTCGTACGCCAGCGGTATCGGTGGCGGCCGCACCGGCATCATCGAAACCACCTTCAAGGATGAGACTGAAACCGATCTGTTTGGTGAGCAGGCTGTTCTCTGTGGTGGTACCGTTGAGCTGGTAAAGGCGGCCTTCGAAACACTCGTGGATGCCGGTTACGAGCCTGAAATGGCGTACTTCGAGTGTCTGCACGAGCTGAAGCTGATTGTTGACCTGATGTACGAGGGCGGTATTGCCAACATGAACTACTCCATCTCCAACAACGCGGAGTATGGTGAGTACGTGACTGGTCCGGAGATCATCAACGAGCAATCCCGCGAAGCTATGCGCAATGCCTTGAAGCGCATCCAGACCGGTGAATACGCCAAGATGTTTATTCAGGAAGGCAGCAGCAACTACCCGTCCATGACGGCCCGTCGCCGCATTAATGCCGAGCATCAGATTGAGACCGTTGGCGAAAAACTGCGCTCCATGATGCCCTGGATCTCCGCGAACAAGATCGTGGACAAAGACAAAAACTGATCCGGTACCTCGGACTGGTTTGGAAAACGCGGCCCGGGTGGCCGCGTTTTTCGTATATACTCCGCCTAAATGCTTTCCGGAGTGATTGGAATGACTGATGAAAAGAAGCAGGCCGAAACACAGGCTGAAAAGAAAGATGTTCGGGGACGGTCAGACGCCTCTGGTCATGAACATGATATTGAGTCCGGCGAAGTTGTCGAGGAAGAGTTGGTAGAGGGGGCGCCGGTTCGTCGCAAGGGGATATACCTGCTGCCTAATGCGCTGACAACGGCTTCCCTGTTCTCTGGCTTCTACGCGATCGTTTCCGCCGCAAACGGCGTATTCGACAATGCCGCGATTGCGATCTTTGTATCCATGATCCTGGATGGGCTTGACGGTCGGGTTGCCAGGTTGACCAATACTCAGAGTAAGTTCGGCGAGGAATACGACAGTCTCGCGGATATGGTCGCCTTTGGTGTGGCTCCGGGTATGGTGGCGTTCTTCTGGTCGCTGAACAGTCTTGGTCAGGTTGGTTGGGCTATTACCTTTATCTATGTGGCGGGAGCTGCTTTGCGGTTGGCACGATTCAACACCCAGATCGGCTCCATGGACAAGAAGTTTTTCGTGGGGCTGCCCAGTCCTGCGGCTGCAGCGTGTGTTGCCGGGTTAGTGTGGTGTTTTCATGCGATGGAGCCGGCCAGTTGGCTAACCCTCATGACGATCATCGTCGTTGGCGGTTGTGGTGTGTTGATGGTCAGCAACATTCTCTATAAGAGTTTCAAGGACCTGGATATGCGGGGGCGGGTGCCGTTCGCTGCAATACTCCTGGTGGTGCTGATGTTTGTGGTTGTCGCGCTTGATCCGGCAACAGTCCTGTTTAGCGGGTTCCTTGTCTATGCGTTGTCGGGGCCGGTTTTTGCACTGTTTAGAAAATCGCGCCGCTCGGCAGGCGAGTCGGCGTAATTTCGGCCTGAAAAATGAACGTTCTGATTGCGGTTTGATCAGCGTTATAGGGGGTAACCGAAACAGAGTAAAATTAATTGATTAACCTCGTTGACACATTCTCAGGGCTCTGTAGAATGCGCATCTCTTTCGAGGGGAACGCCCACCGAGGCGGACCAGAAATTGAAAGGCAACCGTTTGAATTTGTTGGCAGTTTTTCGGTTTAAAACCGAAGTCAAAATAAACGGTTGACAAGGCAGCGATTCGATGTAGAATACGCCACCTTGATCGGGCAAGCCCCGAACGCTCTTTAAAAAGTTAACCAAGTAATTCGTGTGGGCGCTGGCCG